>CAYSNH010000002.1:24694-43445 GCA_964432405.1 uncultured Candidatus Saccharibacteria bacterium | reverse complement strand
GAAGCTCCTATGGAATCTCCAATGGAAGAAGCTCCTGCGGAAGCTCCAGCTGAGGAAGAAACTCCATCAATGTAAGTATCAGTCAACCGCGGTCAACCCGCGGTTGACTTTTAAATAATTAATTGTAATATTTTATATATACTCAAAGGTCGGTACCAGGAAAGATAGATTGTAAAGACAGATATGGCTAATATCACTAGCGATCAAGAATTTTTAGAATACGTTGTTAAAGCTATCGTTGATAACCCAGACGATGTTCAAGTTGATCGAAAAGTAGATGAAATGGGAGTTTTACTTTCATTAAAGGTTAATGCTCAAGATATGGGCGTTGTTGTGGGTAAGGCTGGTTCAACAGCTAAATCCATCCGCTCTCTTTTGAGAATCGTTGGCGTTAAGAATAACGCTCGCGTCAACCTTAAAATTGAAGAGCCAGAAGGAGGTCGGGCCTCTGAAAGCGAGTAAATTTAATTCAAAAATATAAAAGCCACATTATTTTAATTGTGGTTTTTATATATAATAAATATATGAGATTCGATATAGTTTCCGTTATTCCTGAAGCCTTTGGCGATTACTTCAATCAGTCCATTCTTAAAAAAGCTCAGGAAAGGAAAAAAATAAAAATAGACATTCATAATCCTCGTGACTTTACCACCGATAAACATCATGTTGTTGATGGCGCTCCTTATGGCGGTGGTCCAGGCATGGTCTTAAAAGTAGACTCTATTTATAAAGCTGTTCAGGCAGCCAAGAAAAAGACTCGCAAAAAGTCCCGCGTTGTTTTATTTAGTACTCGTGGTAAAAAATTTGATGAAAAAAACGCTAAAAGACTAGCTAAATATGATCAATTAATCCTTATCTGCGGCCGTTATGAAGGGGTTGACGAGCGAGTAGCTAAGCACATTGCCGATGAGGAGATCTCGATAGGTGATTTTGTTTTATCTGGCGGGGAGGTGCCAGCTATGTTGGTGGTTGATGCGGTGGCTCGTTTTATCCCAGGTGTTTTGGGTAAGCAGGAGTCTTTAGAAAGTATTAAAGGCAGCTATCCTGTTTACACACGACCGGAAGAGTTCATTATCAATAAAAAGAAGTTAAAAGTTCCTAAAGTGTTACTTTCCGGCAATCATCAAAAAATTAGTGATTGGCGAAAGAAGCACTAGGATTATTGACTATTTAATCAAAGATTGTTATCTTAATCTTGTTCCGCAGACCGTAGGCAGTTGTAAGACCTACCGAGGATAATACTTAAATTTGTATATGTCTGCGGCCGAAAGGTCGTTTTTTAATTTCTAATTAAGAGCATGCTTACAAAACAACAAAAGAAAGAACAAATTGCTCAGGGAGCAGAGTTAATTAAAGGTAGTCATAGTGTACTATTTGTTGATTTCTCAGGCGTTCCTGTCACCAATTTACAATCTTTCAGAAGCTTATTAAGAGAGGCGGGAGCTAAGATGGCCGTCATTAAAAAGAGACTCTTGAAACTTTCTTTTCAAGAAGCTGGGGTTGATTATGACCCAACTCAATTTGATGCTCAGGCAGCTGTAATTTTTGTTCCTGATGAGATCGTATCTGTGGCTGGTAGTATACATAACTTCGCTAAAGCATTAGCTGGAGAAGAAAAGGAATTAAATGTTCTAGGAGGCTATGATCTTAAAGATAAAAAGATCATTACCCTTGATGAATTTAATATTCTTGCTAAATTACCAACCAAAGAAATTCTATTGGCTCAAGTGGCTATCGTATTCACTATGCCAATTAAGAAATTAATGTTCGCTCTTAATAGTCGAAAAGAACAATTAGAAACTCAATAAAACTATGGCAGAAGATAAAAAAGTAGAAGAAACTAAAGAGGAAGCTCAGCCAGCTGCTGAGGAAAAAGTAGAAGAAAAGAAAGAGGAGAAAGCTGAAGAAAAACCAGCTGAAGAAGTAAAAGAAGAGAAAACTGAAGAGGCAGCTGAATTAGAGAAGAAGTATAAAGATCTTCTTGATAAAGTTGAGAAGATGAATGCTTTGGAGCTATCTGAGTTAGTTAAAGCTATCGAAAGCCGTTTTGATGTTTCCGCTGCTATGCCAGTCGCTGTTGCTGGTGCAGGTGGTGAAGGTGGCGCTGAAGAGAAAAGCGAGTACGATGTGGTCCTTAAGGACGCCGGTGCTCAGAAGATTCAGGTCATCAAAGCCGTTAAGGAGATTTCTGGTTTAGGCTTACAAGAAGCTAAAGCATTAGTTGATGGCGCTCCTAGCACCATTAAAGAAGCTGTAAAGAAAGAAGAGGCTGAAGAGATGAAAGGCAAGTTAGAGGAAGCTGGTGCTGCAGTTGAACTGAAATAAAAAGAAACCCCTTTTGAGGGGTTTCAGAGTGTTTAGCTCAATGGTAGAGCGCTACCTTGATGAGGTAGAGGTTGTGGGTTCGATTCCCACAATGCTCACAACTATCTAGAGTGATTTTCTAGTAATAGAAAAACATCAACTAGACTATCGGTAAACATCGATTCAGTCGATACTTCTTGCTCAGGATCAGTTGTTACGCTGTCTGGATTAACGCGCCATATTCTTCTCCTACTTTCCTTTATCATCTCTGTCACTTTCTTCCTGATATAGGCAGAGAGCAATGATCGCGTAAACTGCCAAGTCTCGTAAAGAATCTTCCACACTTTCATTGCTGAGAGATCCTTTTCTTGCAAATGTCTTCAGTCTAGACATCTTGTCATTCATTCGAATGAGACATCCCAGCCACGCTGATATTCCAAAGTCTTCGGACGCCCTCACATTGGAAAAAGGGTCATAGGGACTCCCATAGTCATTTTGCTTCTTATCGTGCAGCTTTCCCATCTCACCGAGTTCATGATGAAATGCTTCGCTTCCTCGTAGGGTCATAATTTTATTCCTCTAACAAAAGGGGTGAAAAAGATTTTTTATTCATGAGTTTTACGGTAAGCACGAACTGGAGCCTAGCCGGATCGTAAATTACACCAGAT
Organism: uncultured Candidatus Saccharibacteria bacterium; assembly: GCA_964432405.1. Taxonomy (GTDB): domain Bacteria; phylum Patescibacteriota; class Minisyncoccia; order UBA6257; family UBA11618; genus UBA11618. The sequence continues at coordinate 40,473 of CAYSNH010000002.1, read as the reverse complement.
GGCAATCTCCCCGGCGTAGGTGCTCCAGAGCGTTTCTACGGACCAACTCTTCCATTGTTGACGAATGCTTTGTAAGTGATAGGCCAACCCGATTCTAAAATCTGCTCACAAATACGAGCAGCTACCTCAATTTCCCATAGCGGATAAGAAATTTGAGTAGCGTCTGGCTCATGCGTACGAAGAGAAAGGAAGGCCATTAGCGATCGAGGATTGCAGGTGACCCAACAGCCCGAGTAGATACCAACTGGGAGACAATCTCGTGCGAGTCCGGGATCAATTTTTAAAGCTAAGTTAGCCTCGTACATTGCGTACGATAGCTCATAGGCTTGCTTCAAGTTGTTACACAATTGCTCAAAAACCAAGTCACTTTCACAACGTGTGAATTTAGGTCGACCCGGTTTCCAATCCTCAATCTTCATCATGAGACGTTCACGGTCAGGCAGATAGAACAGTGGTTCTAGCTTTTTGTAGCGGCCCGATTCCTCGTTATAGCTGAATCCCACACGATGACGATGCCACTCTCGCCATACAAGGATAGGAGCGTGCACAAAAAACGTCAAAGCCGAATGTTCAAAGGGCGTACCGTGACGATGATTCATCAAGTAATTGATTAAACCCGCCTTTCCTTCCGCAGATTCATAAGCCATCTTCTCGGCAGCTTCTCCATCTGTGCTGACTTTGGCTGCTGCAACGACCATGTGATCGCCACCCATTTTCTGAATCAAGTTGACTTTAATATCACTCGTAAATTGCATGGCAAATTTACCTTTCCGACTTTGTGGAATCGACTGCTCATCCACTCCAAGTCATTGATTTGGGAATTAGTAAGATCGGCACTAGTATAAAGCTCTTCAAGTAAAGCCTTCCTTTCAGAGGCCGTTTGGATTAACAAACCACATTATTCTCTCGCTTTCTCTTTTGGCTAGATGTTTACCTTCCTTTTTTTTAGAAAATGTTAAATTGCTAACCCCCATTATACAAAAAAATCTTTTATTAGCAAGAACTTGACTAATTCATCTTTAAATATTATAATAGGAACAATAAGGATATTCTTTATCTAAGTACTTTAACAAGGAGGAATAAAATGGATCAGCAAAAAATCAAGCTGCCTATACACATACTAGAGGATTTGCGGGTGATTGTTCGTCGCTCACATACTGATTTGGAGGATGGTTATCATAGCAATCTAGCAATTAACCGTTCTTTTTTGTATGAGAATCAACAGCAGCTCAACGCTTTTTGTTTTTCTCTTAGTCGCATACTTGTTGCTGCATATGAGAAAAGGTGTGTTATCAACACCTTTTTAGCAACTTCTGTGGAAACCTATCTTATAGCTCAGCAATTAGCTGAGATCTATGATCGGTTTTCTGGAAGCAAGCCCGTCAATGTTTTTTTTGCCGAGAAAGATCAGGACGGTGAGTTTTTCATCCATCACCACCACCAGCTTTTCATCAAGAGGCATAAGGTTTTGATAGTGGATGACATCTTCTACATCGAAAGTCAGAATACAAAGCTAGTTCACCTAACTCGTGAATTGGGTGGGGTTGTAGCTGGCTTAACTGCAATCTTGAATCTCAATTCAGGACTGCCTTTGTCTAGAGATGGCATTTTCAGCATCATCCCTTTGGCGAGTGCTAGTTTTCAAATTTGGACTCAAGATCAATGCCCAGATTGTCAGGGGATTGACTTGTCTGAAAGCAAGGTAGACGACGTTCCATTAAATCATCTTAATTTGTAAAGGATAGGGGTCTCTTTTGAGCCCCTTTTTTTATTCTCAAAATAAGCTTATTTTCTAATAAGTTATCCACAAAGTGGGGTTTGTAACCCTGCTTTTTTAGTATAAAATTAAATCAGTGGTGAAATGTGGATGAAAGTGGGGAATATATGGTATCATATAATTAACCTATAAAACCTACCCAAATCCTATGTTTATTGGTGAATATCAACACAGTATAGATCAAAAAGGTCGCGTAGCAGTTCCTGCTAAGTTTCGTCCACAATTAGGGACTGGTGTTGTTGTTACCAGAGGCTTAGATCACTGTTTGTTCATTTATACCGAAACCGAGTGGCAAGAGCTAGCTCAGAAGCTGGTAGCTTTGCCTTTAACTCAGGCTAATTCCCGAGCTTTTGTTCGTTTGATGTTAGCTGGAGCTATGCAAGTTAGTTTAGATAGTCAGGGAAGAATTCTTTTGCCTGACTATTTGAGAGAGTATGCTGGTTTAAATAAAGAAGCAGTCATTGCTGGTCTATTTAACAGAGTTGAAATTTGGGACAAGGAAAAATGGCAAGAGTATAAAACTAGAACTGAAGCTGAGTCGGATGAGATAGCTGAAAAACTAACTGATCTAAACATATAACATGCATATTCCCGTACTTTTAAAGGAAACAATTGAGTTGTTGAACCCGCAACCAGGAGAGACATTTGTTGATGGCACTTTTGGCGGCGGCGGTCACACTCAAGAGATTTGGCAGAAAATTCAGCCCAAAGGCCGTCTTTTGGCTATTGATTGGAACGAGCAGGCGATCAAGACCTGTCAGGAAAAGTTTGAGGGAGTTGATTGTGTAGTTTCTAATTTCACTCAAATACCTGAAATTCTAGAAAAGCAGCAATATCCTCAGATTGATGGTTTATTGCTTGATCTAGGCTTCTCCTCTAATGAGTTAGAGAGGTCGGGTAGAGGATTTTCTTTTATGGCTGATGAACCGTTGTTAATGACTTATAACGACCAACAGAAACCGGTCATGGAGATTATCGCTGAAATTGATGAAGAAGAGTTGGCTAATATCATCTACAAATATGGTGAAGAGCGTCACTCTCGAAAAATCGCTTATGCTATTAAAAAACAGCATAAAAAACAGCCTATTGTTACCAGTAAAGAGCTGGCTGAGATAGTTAAAAGAGCTGTTCCTCAGGCATATAGGAAGTCTAGAATTCATCCTGCTACTCGAACTTTTATGGCTCTTCGTATTTACGCCAATCAAGAGTTAGAGAACCTCGAATTGTTACTAGATAATTTATATAAAATAATGGCCCCTCAGGGACGGATTGCTGTAATATCTTTCCACTCTCTTGAGGATCGAATAGTTAAAAACAGCTTCCGACAACTAGCCAAAGAAGGTTTGTTCGAGGAAATTACCAAAAAAGTTATTAAACCAAGCGAAGAAGAAATAAAAAATAATACACGAGCTCGGTCAGCTAAGTTGCGCGGGGCGTTAGTAAAATAAAATGACATTCATAAGACCAAATAATAATAAGAGTAGTATAAGCTTTCTTTTAATCGGATTAATTACCATTTTATTGTTAATGGTCTTTTGGGGCGTTAACGTTTATAATCAAACCGTTAACCTGCGTCACAATCTTTCCGCTAGTGAACAAAAACTACAAGAACTAAAAGTGGCTAATGCTGATATCAAAAACAAACTTTATCAAGCTATAGACTCTCAGCTTTTGACCGCTCTCGGTGAAGAGCGTGGCCTTATGAAGGTTAAATCTCCTGATTATATTCAGGTTGATGGTTCATGGTCAGTCGTTTCCGTTTCACAATTATAATACTTGGAATTTTTGGCGCTTTTTCGTACCTAATTTACAGCCTCCACGATCTTCAGATTAACAGGGGATCATACTTCTCATCTCGGGCTGAATCACAGTATAAATTGGCTGGATTTTTAGAACCTCACCGAGGGGTTATTTATTTTACCGACAAAGAAAAGAAGAAGGTTCCAGCAGCTTTAAACAAGTCTTATCCGGTTATTTTTGCTGTTCCAAAAGAGATCAAGAATGTTGAAAAAACATCTCAAATATTAGCCAACATCCTCAACAAAGACGAGGCTGATTTAAAGAAAAATCTTTCCCGAGAGAACTCTCTTTATCGCCTGTTACAAAAAAAAGCTAATAAAGAACAGGTAGAGAAGATTAACGAAGCTGATTTGGAAGGTGTTTATATTGATGAGCAGGAGTTTCGCTTCTATCCTTTTGGAAAGCTAGCCGCGCATATTTTAGGGTTTATCGCTCCCAATGAAAAAGATGATACGTTTCGTGGTCGTTATGGCTTAGAAAGACGTTTTGATGATTCATTAAGAGGTGTGCCGGGTAAGGTGACAGGGGATAAGATAACTCGTCCTAAACAGGGGGAGGATCTAGAGCTGACTATTGATCACAATATTCAAGAAGAATCAGAAAAGATTCTTAAAAAACTAGTTGACACCTATAAGGCAGAAAAGGGCATGGTCATCGTTCAAAATCCTAAGACTGGCAGCATCCTCTCCCTGGGAGCTTATCCAGCCTTTGATCCTAATGAGTATTCTAAGAATAGTCTCCAGACCTTTCTCAATCCCGTTACACAGTCTATCTATGAGCCGGGTTCTATCTTCAAAGTTATCACCATGGCCTCTGCTTTAGACGCTGGAGTTGTCACCCCTACCACTACCTATTATGATAGCGGCTCTCTTACGCTTAATGGCAGAACTATTAGAAACTGGGATCTTAAGGCTCATGGTCAGACCACAATGACTCAGGTCATTGAAAAATCACTTAATACCGGCAGCGCTTATGCCGGCAGACAGTTAGGAAAAGATAAGTACCATGATTATTTAACTAAATTTGGCTTTACCAAAAAAACCAACATTCAGTTATCAAATGAAGTGGTGGGTAATATCGAGCCGGTTAAAAAGCCTCGAGCCATTCATCTAGCTACGGCCTCTTTTGGACAGGGGGTTTCGGTAACGCCCATTGCTCTTATCAATGCCATCTCCACCATCGCCAACAAAGGATTCTTGATGAAGCCTAATATCCTGAAATCTAACAAGCCTCAGAAGATAAGGCGGGTGATTAGTGAGAAGTCTGCTAATGAGATAACGGCCATCATGACCTCAGCTGTTAAGAAGGCTCGAGTGGCTCAGGTCCCTAAATACAAGGTGGCTGGCAAGACGGGTACGGCTCAAGTACCAGACTTTAAAAAAGGCGGTTATACCGATGATGTTATTAACACCTATATCGGCTTCGCTCCTTCTTCTGATGCTGAATTTGTTATTTTATTTAGAATAGACAAGCCTTTAGGAGCTCCTCTAGCTGGTCAGACTGTAGTTCCTGCTTTTCGCGAACTAGCAGAATTTATATTAAACTATTATAATATAGCACCAGACAACCTTTCTGAATCATGAGAAGTTTTTTAAGAAGCAAATTAAAGAATATTTTAAAAGTCTTAGCCATCAAGACTATTAAAAAATATCAACCAGGAATCGTAGCCGTTACAGGCACGGTTGGTAAAACCTCTACCAAAGACGCTATCTATACTATTTTGCGTAATATTAGAGAGGTGCGGTCTAGTAGGGGTAATTTTAATAATGAGATCGGACTCCCTCTAACTATTCTTGGCGATTACAAGGAGGTTAAGGGTTTATTTTTCTGGCCCAAGGTCATCTGTCAGGCTATTAAAAATCTTATGATTAAGGTGGATTATCCAGAGATATTAGTCTTAGAGTATGCTGCTGATCGACCGGGTGATATTAGATATCTTTTAGATATAGCTCAACCACAGATGGGGCTGGTAACAACTGTTGGCGCCATCCCAGTTCATGTTGAGTTTTATAGCGGCCCAGAAGCAGTTGCTCGAGAAAAATCTCGCATCATAGAAGCGCTTCCTTCAGCTGGTTTTGGTGTTCTCAATTTCGATGATGAATCGGTAATGAGAATGAGAGAGAAAACACGAGCTCATATAATTACCTTTGGTTTTGGCAAGGGGGCAGAGGTTAGAATAACTAATTTTGAAAACAAGAGTGAAACTTTACATACCGGTGGTCATAAGCCTCTCGGAATCGCCTTTAAATTAGAGCATGCGGGTGATTTTGTGCCGATTCGACTAACAGGTGCTTTTGGCAAAGCGCAGGCTTACGCGGTTGCTGCAGCCGCTTCTATAGGTTTGGCTTTTGGCCTTAGTTTGGTGAAGATTGCCGAAGCTATTCAATACTATCAACCGCCAGCTCAAAGAATGAAGCTTCTGCCAGGAATTAAAGGAACTTATATTATCGATGACAGTTACAACGCCGCTCCCTTATCAATGCACGCAGCTTTAGATACGGTAAGAGATCTAAAAGCTAACAGAAAGGTGGGGGTGTTAGGTGACATGTTAGAGCTGGGTCAATTTACCAATGCTGCTCATGAAGCGGTTGGTCAGCTTTGTAATGAATCTTTGGATATCTTGGTTACCGTTGGCTTACGAGCCAAATTTATCGCTGAAGCTGCTGCTCAGGCAGGGTTTGACAAAAGCAATATTTTCAGCTTTGATACAGCAGAACAAGCTAAGTTAGAAGTTCAAGGATTATTAGAAAAAGGAGACCTAGTTTTGATCAAGGGTTCTCGTGTTATAGAATTAGATCGGATTGTTCAAGAGATTCGGTTGATGTAGCTCTCATCGTCTAATGGCTCAGGACATCGCCCTCTCACGGCGAAAATAGGGGTTCGATTCCCCTTGGGAGCACTAAAATAAACCCACTACTAGGTAGTGGGTTTTTTAATAAGATGTACAGAGAGTCAGATGGTGAGGAGTCAGACATCTTTTGGATCTTTGCCGCAATCGATGATTGAGTTGGCAAATATTGATGCGATCCTTCTCCGACCTGATCTCATTAATTTTTTTGAGTAACTCAATAACAGCCTTAGCTGACAAGGCTCTGATCTCGACCTCTTCTTCATCACCACTTTCCAGTTCAATTCTTCTCAGAATCTTTCTCTCAAGCCCTCTGTCGTATTCCAATATCTTCATGTCATGAAGGGCGTTAGGAATTTGATAGTCAGCCACTGGACCAACGAGATCAATGTCTTCGATCGGCTTCAGACTGTTGTCAGCCGAGGCTCGACCATGATAGACGATGATCATGTTTTGGGCTCGTTGAAAGAAATTGAGATTGTGATGACTGCGGTAGTGGAAGCCAGAATCATAGAAAGGTGGGAAGAATTTACGAATAAAATCGAGAATCCCGCCATCCCAGTCAGTTTTAGGAAAGGCTCTATAGTCAGCATTGCTGAAGAGTCTTTCAAAACGACCACAGAACTTACCATTCAAAGAGTTGCCAATTATTCGCAAGGCTTGAAGGCGCTCCTTAAAGAGCGGGATCCTAGCCATATTGCCTTTCAAAATCTTACACAACTCCTCTTCTTGAAGTTGGCTGAGATAGCCAGCATCGAGAATAGGAAGGCCATCTTCTAGCGCTCTCATCAAACAAGCGCTAAGAGCAGCCGAACCTTTCCAGAGTTGGTCTTTGTATGTAACAGCAAAGAGTTTTTTGTTTTTAGGATTAACAAAGCCAAAGTTGATAGCCATGTTGATGCCTAGAAACTGAGTAAACTCCTCATCTTTTTCCGGGAAGATTGGTAGATACCAATCAGGAAGGGGTGTTTGTTGATTAGCCCAGACTCGAGCCATGATACTTAATTGGTTAAAATTAATATGTACATGATGAGCTCTCTCCCAAACTTTTTCGAATCCTTTTAACAGAGGATTGTTAATCATAGTGAGTTTCTCCTTTGACAAAGTGCTGGTAGTTATTTATACAATCATATAAGTAGGTTGTTAGTCAAAACATGGAACTTTATAGAAATAAAATATTATTCAGCGCCTATCTCCTAAGCCTCTTTCTTTTAGTGGTGGCTTTTTCTATGACATACGTCCAACTAGGAGAAGTTCAACACCTCTTAATCATTCATTTTGATAGCTATAATGAGGTACCTGATTTTCTAGGATCTAAAGCCAATGTTTATGGAATTTTATTGATCGGACTAGTCCTTAATATAATAAACGCCTTTTTAGCCATTACCTTTTATTATCGCGAACGCTTCCTCTCTTATTTGTTAGCTTTTTCTAGTATTTTGATCTCACTGTTGATTTTGTTGACAATTAGCGTTATAATTGCTGTTAATTAAAGATTATGACATTTGCAGTTATTGAAACCGGTGGCAAGCAGTATAAGGTTGCTCCTGGTCAAAAAATAAAAGTAGAGAAATTAGCCGTTGAAAAGGGGGCTGAATTTGTTTTTGATAAAGTTCTCTTAACAGCTAATGACGACAAGATTGAATTAGGCAAACCTTATGTTGAAGGTAAGAAGGTAGAAGCTAAGGTTCTTGGCCAAGGCAAAGCTGATAAAGTGATTGTTTTTAAATATAAGAACAAGACTCGACAGATGAAGAGAAAGGGTCATCGTCAGCCTTATACCGAATTAGAGATAGTGGGGATTAATTAACCCCGGTTAATCAATGCCCCATCTAGAGTTTCTTCATCAGCAAACTCTATCTCGCCGCCCGTAGGAATACCCCGTCCCAGACGGGTTATTTTTTTACTAACCCCAACTAACTCCTGAGCTATCAAGGAGGTGTGAAGATCTCCGTGGGTGGTGGGGCTGATGGCTAGGATAATCTCCTCAGCCTGACCATCTAAATTATTTTCAATATAAGCTTTCAAAGTATTAATCTTTAACTTTTGTTCGGCATCAAAAGCACTTTTCTTTTTTAAGTCACCAATGATGAAGTAACGGCCTTGATAACGCTTTGCTTTTTCCAATGACATTAGGTCAGTTTCTTTTTCCACTATCATTATAATATCTTTCCGGCGTTGAGGGTTGTTGCAAATATGACACTCATTACCAATCTGAGCATGGATGAAGAAGCACTGAGGGCAGGTTTTTAATTTTTGTAGATCGGCAATAGATTGGGCAAATTCAGCAGTCGTTCCTTTTCCCAAGCTGATTAAGTGAAAGGCGAGGCGAGCAGCTTGTCGGGGGCCAATTGAGGGCAGGGTAGAGAAGAGATCTATAAATTTTTTAATTGGTTGAGGAAACATGGACAGTATCAATATTTTGAAAAGTAACTTGGTCAGGATCGAACTTTAATTTAACCGTTCCTAATGGACCATTACGATGTTTAGCGATAATAATTTCTGTAGTGTTTTTCTCTTCTGGCTCGGGATTCTGCTTGTCTCTATCAGGTCGATAAATAAACATAACTACATCCGCATCTTGTTCGATAGATCCACTGTCTCTTAAATCTGACAATCGAGGAATTTTTACCTCTCTATGATCCACCGATCGAGAAAGCTGAGCTAGTGATAATACAGGAACATCTAATTCTCGAGCTAGTCCTTTTAATTCACGAGATATTTCGGTAATTTGTTGAACTAAATTAAAGCTACTACTCTTCGGTTGAATTAATTGCAGATAATCTACCAAAATAAGATCTAAGCCATGCTCGGCTTGTAGGCGACGAGCCATTGATCTCATCTGCAGCATATTTGGGCTGGGGGTATCATCAACAAAGATAGGCACTTTAGAAAGAGTGTCTAAACTAGCTTGAATCAATTCAAACTCCGTATCATCACTTAAGCGTCCAGTTCTTAGCTTCCACAAGGGAACCCTTGCCTCAGCTGATATTAAACGGTCGATAACCTGTTCCCGGCTCATTTCTAAAGAAAAGATACCCACAGACTTACCTTCCTTGATTGCAGCGTGTCGAGCTACATCCAAAGCAAAGGTAGTTTTACCTACCGACGGCCTTGCTCCTAAGATAACTAGGTCGGATTTTTGAAGACCAGAGAGATAATTGTCGATGCCGGTAAAGCCAGTTCCGACACCTCTTAAGCGCCCCTCTCCTCGATGAAGTTTTTCAATTCTCTCATAAGCGCTTTTTAATTCATCTTTAATAATACTAAACTTGTTGGCTACTGATTTTTGAGAAACAGCGAAAACCTTCTTCTCAATCTCGCCTAAGACCTCATCAACATCCTCAGTGGTTGTGAAGGCTGTTTCACTGATATCACCAGCTACCCTAATTAGATCTCTAAGAATTTTTTTCTCCTTAACTATTTTGGCGTAGTGCCCAACATTAGAAGCTGTAGGTACTCCATCAATTAATTTAGTTATATAACTAGAACCACCAACACTCTTAAGAAGGTTAGCTTCTTTAAGGCGACTGGTAACACTCAGAAGATCAACCGGTTGGTGTTTCTGAAAAAGATTGAGAATTTCGCCATAGATTTTGCCGTGAGAGGGAGTATAGAAATCATCAGGCAACAAGATGTCCACCACCTTAATGACAGCATCCTTATCCATCATCAAAGATCCTAAAACCGACTCCTCGGCTTCTAAGTTTTGAGGGGGTAGTTTAAGGTTGGCCATAGTTCATACATTATACTAGTCTTCAACCAAAAATCCTAGCACTTCTATTTTCCTTCTTAATTTATCAGCTTCTTTATACTGTCTTTGCTGGCGCATCTGTTCTCTTTCTTGAACCATTTTATTTATTTTACTAGTTGGCTTAGGAGTTTTTAGATCCAATCCAAGAAGTTTTAATTTGTCAGCTATCCATTTTTTAGCCTCTTCTGTTTTAGGGGCTTTGCTAATAAAAGAGAAGATGACGGCCAAGGCTTTAGGAGTATGAAAATCATTTTCTAGAGCAGCAATAAATTGCTTCTCAGCTTTTTTTATAAGACCCCCCACCCCTTTAGGTTCTTTTTTTAAAGTGACCGTTCTAAAGAAGTTAAATATTCTATCTAGAGAGGTTCTTTGTTGTTCAGCCGTCTTGTGGGTGTAGTTTATGGGGGAGCGATAGTGATTGCTCAAAACAATCATACGTAATACATTAGCCGGATATTTTTTGAGAAAGTCTTTGATGGTAATAAAGTTACCCGCGCTCTTAGACATTTTTTCACCATTCACTAATAGAAAACCAGCGTGAATCCATATCTTCACAAATGGCTTCTTGCCAGAAGCCGCCTCTTGTTGAGCTATCTCTGATTCATGATGAGGAAACTTGAGATCAACTGCTGCTCCATGAAGATCGTATTGAGAGCCGAGATATTTTTCACTAATAGCAGTATCTTCTATGTGCCATCCAGGACGTCCTTTCCCCCAAGGACTATTAAAATTCCAATCAGTATCTGTTTTTTTCCATAGAGCAAAATCCATAGGATCTTTTTTTTGCAGATCCGGCTCTACACGCCACCCAGCCTTTAACTCATCAAGGTTCTGCTTAGAAAGCTGGCCATAACGAGGAAACTTTTTAATTTCAAAATAAACTCCATTATCAGTTTCATAAGCAAATCCTTTTTTAAGGAGTGTGCTAATTTGTTTTTTAATCTGAGCGAGGTGAGTGCTAGCTCGAGCGTATTTATCAACACTATTAACTCCCAAAGCCTTCATGTCTTGCTGGTATTCTTTTTCAAATTGACGAGCAAGTTCTTTAGGGTCTTGTTTCTTTAATTTGGCTCTATTAATAATCTTGTCATCAATGTCGGTAATATTCTGAAGATAGAACACCTTTGTTTTTTGAGAGCGAAGATATTTAACCAGAGCATCAAAAACAATATAAGTGCGAGCATGACCAATGTGAGCATCGTCATATACGGTGGGACCACAAACAAAGAGTTTTAAATCTCCCTTAGCAGGTTTAACCACTTTTTTCTTTTTTTCAGAAAGAGAGTCGTATAGAAGCATTTATTAAATCATATCACTTTCCCTTTTATCCACAAGATAAGTAGTCTGTGACGGGGTATAATCAAAGCAATGAGAAACTACTTCTACGTAGCTGTTATTGCTGTGGCGGCCCTTTTATTAGTGGTTAGCATTCGCACGATTTTTGCTTTCCAAGGCCCTACCGCAGCACCTCCTAATGATAATGGTTTATTAGCAGCTGATGATGACAATGTGGGTATTGGTACAGAATCTCCTGATGCAAGATTGCACGTTAAAGAAAAGGATGCTTCGGTAGAGCTTTTACTGGACTACGGAGCTTCTTGGGGACAGTTCTCTTTAGGTGAGTCGGGGGATCGTAAGTGGGGGATAGGATCTCATAAGAGCAATGACAATTTTTATATCTATGATTATGCTGTGACGGGTGGTGGACAGTATGTATTTGAGATCGACAATGCTAGTGGTGACGCAGCTTTTTTGAAAAAACTTAGCATTGGCACTACCAGCCCCAGCTCAAAATTAGAAATAGCCGACAACAGTACGGCGGTAAAGATGGCCTTTAAAAGAATAGATAACAGTATTAATGGCGGTAATGCTTTGGGTAGGATTATATTCACTGGTACTGATGGTGGTAGTGAGGCTAATCCTCGTGTTGGATCATATATTCAAGGAACAGCTCGAGAAACTTGGGACTCTGACCAGTCACCCGGCGACCTTTCTTTTTACACCACTCCAGAAGGCTCCACGGTTTCTTCAAATAGAATGAGGATTGATGAGAGTGGCTTGGTAGAGATTATGGGGCAGTTAAAAATAAAAGGAGGCTCGCCCGTTAGAGGAAAGTTTCTTAAAGCTGGTACTGATGGTGGTAAAGCTGAATGGGATTATTTGCCAGGTGATCATTTGTGGGGTCAGGGCCGACCAGGAGTTGTTGTAAAGAACACTAGTGGAGAGTGTGTTAAGGGAGGGTTAAAAATATCTAGAAGCATCCCATCTGTTAGATGGGAAGGAGCTGCCGCTTCTTGTCCTAAGGGCTGGTGGGTATGTACTGCCGCTGAAAGAACTACGGATTCTTGTGGTACAGATACCTATACCATTAAAGGTTGTTACTCAAACTATACAAATTATGGAAGTAGTATATCAGCCCCTACGGTCTATTTTTACAAACAAGGAGCTAGTCACTTAAATGAATTAAGTGCTGGCACAATTTGGACTTTTGGATTTGAAACAACTTTTTGGAATGGAGTTTTTGAGCAAGAGGGCGTAATTAACGCTTGGGTAGCTGACGCTTATAATTACCCCTCTACTGGAGTTTCTGGAAAATCAGTTAGTATTAATGGTAATACTAGCGAAGGAGCAGTTTGTGAAAAATATCCAGTATGGTGTTGTGCTAATAATTAATTAATATGAAAAAATCTTCAAATTATAATCCAGTTCTATTTCTAGCAGTTTTGTCGCTAATAGTTTATTGGATATCTTTCACAGCTCCTTCTGTTTCTAATGATCAATTCTTATCTCAAGTTGACGCAGCTGTTGGAGAAGCCTCTGTAGAACAAAGCTTAATGGGCCAGGGAAGACCTAACGTTGAATTAGTTAACTCAGGAGGTGAATGTCAGATTAATGGTTTGAAGATCAGTCGTTCCAAAACCGTAGTTCACTGGGGAGATGCTGCTTCTGCTTGTCCGGCTAATTGGTGGGTTTGTACAGCAGAGGAGCGAGGTAAAAAATATTGTAAAGATGTTTACGCCTCTGATCCAACAGCAATTGATTGTCGTCTAGGTCATAAACCTTCTTTGGTAGAAGATGCTGGTAATACATCAGCTTGGGTAGCTGATATCAGAGCAGATCTTTCTAATAAATATGAAGGAATGGTTATCGATGCGGCTAATGGTGATGTTCGATATGGTGCTAATCACTGCTCAACCAGATCAGTTTGGTGTTGCACTAGATAACTTATCTTAAAAAGCCTCTCAGGAGAGCTTTTTTATTTTTCAAAAAATAATTTGACTAAATGATAAAAACATATTATTATATAAGTCAGATTTTGATATGATCAAAAAAGAAAACAAACAAACAGAATGGCAGCAGAAAGCCGAGGAATATCTTTCAGGCTGGAAGCGAGCCAAAGCAGATTTCCTTAATTATCAAAAAGAGGAAGCCGATAGATTAGATAAGGTTTCTAAATTTGCTAATGAAGACATGGTCAAAGAGCTTTTAACGGTTCTAGACAGCTTTGATTTAGCACTAGCTAATGTTAAAAAAGAAGAAGTTGAGGGAATTAAACTTATTAAATCTCAATTAGAAAAAGTTTTAGAAAAAAATGGCTTACAGCGTCTAACTGGAACTGTTGGTCAGGAATTTGATCCTGTTTTTCACGAAGCTATTGCTTTAGTTGATAGCGATCAAGAATCAAGTATTGTTATTGAAGAAGTCGAAGCTGGTTATTTGTTAGCTGATAAGGTTATCCGACCAGCCAGAGTAAAAGTATCAAAGTAAATTAAATAAATAATATGACAAAAATTTTAGGAATTGACTTAGGAACAACCAACTCCGCTATGGCAGTTATCGAAGGCGGACAACCAAAAGTCTTAGAAAATCAAGAAGGTAATAGAACCACTCCTTCAGTGGCGGCTTTGAGTAAGTCGGATGAGCGCTTAGCTGGTCTTTTGGCTAAAAGGCAATCAATTACCAATCCAGAAAATACCTTGCACTCTATTAAGCGTCTTATTGGTCGCAAGTTTAGTGATGCTGAGGTGCAAAGTGATGTTAAATGGCTATCTTATGAGATTAAGGAATCTGATAATGGTGGTGTTGAGGTGAAGATGGGTGATAAGTGGTATAAGCCAGAAGAGATCTCCGCTATCGTTCTAGCCAAGATCAAGGCTGATGCAGAAGCTAAACTAGGAGAAACTATTGAGGAAGCTATTATTACCGTCCCTGCTTACTTCGATGACAGTCAGCGTCAAGCTACCAAAAATGCTGGTGAGATCGCTGGCTTTAAAGTTCGTCGTATTGTTAATGAACCAACCGCTGCTGCTTTAGCTTATGGTCTAGATAAGCAAGCTAACGAAAAGATCGTTGTATATGACTTTGGTGGTGGTACCTTTGACGTCTCTGTGTTAGAGGTTGGTGATAATACTGTGGAAGTTAAATCTACCGGTGGTGACACTCACTTAGGTGGTGATGATTTCGATAAGAAGTTAAATGAATATTTAGTTGATGAATATAAGAAGCAAGAGGGAATTGATATCGCTCAGGATACTTTAGCTATGCAACGACTTAGAGAAGCTGTTGAAAGAGCTAAGCATGAGCTTTCTGTTTCTGTTGAGACCGAAATCAACCTCCCTTACATCAGTTCTGGAGAGGCTGGACCAAAACACTTCTTAATGAAATTAACTCGTTCTAAATTAGAAGAGTTAACTAGAGATCTTATCGACCACTCTCTTAAAATTACCAAGCAAGTTATTAATGACGCTGGTTTTCAAACTAGTGATATTAACGAAATAATCTTGGTTGGTGGTCAGACTAGAATGCCAGCTATTCAGGAGGCGGTTAAAAAAGAATTTGGTAAAGAACCTCACCGAAATATTAATCCGGATGAGGTAGTTGCTATGGGAGCCGCTATTCAGGCTGGTATCCTTCAGGGTGATGTAAAAGACATTCTTCTTTTAGACGTCAATCCATTATCTCTTGGTATTGAAACTTTAGGAGGTGTCTTCACTCGATTAATTGAAAAAAACACTACTATCCCAACTGCTAAGACCCAGGTCTTCTCTACCGCTGCTGACAATCAGCCGTCTGTAGAGATTCACGTTTTGCAGGGTGAGCGAGAAATGGCAGCTGATAACAAAACTTTAGCTCGCTTTATTCTTGATGGTGTTAACCCAGCTCCTCGAGGAGTGCCTCAGATTGAAGTTTCTTTTGACATTGATGCTAACGGCATCTTAAATGTTTCAGCTAAGGACAAGACTACCAACAAGAGTCAGTCCGTTAAGGTTGAGGCTAGCTCTAACCTTTCTAAGGAAGAGGTGGAGAAACTAAAAGAGGAGGCTGTACAACACGCAGCTGAAGATAAAAAGAAAAAAGAATTGGTTGAGGCTCGTAACGAGGCCGAAACACTTGTTCACTTAACTGAAAAATCTTTGCGTGAAGCAGGGGATAAAGTCCCAGCTGAATTAAAAGATTCTTTGGAGAAGAAGGTGGCTGATGTAAAGCAGGTTAAAGATGGTGAAGATTTGGAAGTAATTAAATCTGCTACCGCTGCTTTATCTAGTGAAGTTACCAAAATCGGTCAGCACATGCAGAGTCAGGCTACACCTAATCAAACT
>CAYSNH010000002.1:0-24594 GCA_964432405.1 uncultured Candidatus Saccharibacteria bacterium | reverse complement strand
CAAACTCCTGACCAAACTCCTGACCAAACTCCTGAGAAGGACGCTGATCAGGCAACAGATGGGGATAAACAAGAGGAAAAATAAAATGGTATAATTACCATAACGTGTCCCGTTTGGAAAAGCCGCAACAAAAAATAACAATCTTTGGCGCTACCGCTGTTTTGGTAGCTGCTATTTTCGGTTATAGCGCCAGTGTCTTTGGCATTACCACCACTAACTTCTATTGGTTTTTAGTGGCGGTAATAGCGGGCTTTATCTTTCTAGCACTCTTTTTTATTCAGACTCTTATTATTGAAGAAAAGAAGATGGCTTTAATCTTTATCGGTTTAGAGGTGGCCGCTATGACTTGGCCCTTTCTAATTCGACCATCAATCTGGCTATTGCCCATAGTGGCAATCACCTTTCTTCTTCTAGCCTATTCTCACTTTAATGGCCGATCCGCTTTAAAAGGTATGGTCAAGATTAATTTCTTTCGTTTGCGGCATTCTATTATGATGCTGGCAACGTTAGCGATGATCTTCTTCGCCGTTACCACTTACCTCAGCACTTTTGAAAGAGACGATTTTCAGATCTCTGAAGAGGCGATTGATCTCACTACTCGACCATTAGAACCAGCTATTGCTAAATTCATTCCTAATTTTTCTATCGATCAATCTTTGCAAGACATTTTGGAGTCAACCGCTTCAGAATTGCACGGTGAGGAGTTAGAGGAGCTATCTACCGAAGACCAAGAAAGTCTTATTCAAGGTACGGTCAATCAGCTAAAGGAGATAGTTGCTAAGATAGCAGGGGTAAAAGTTAGATTAGATGAGGATTTTGTTACCGCCTCTAAGAAGATAGTTGATGGATTAATAAACAATGTCCCTGAAAAATACCAAGGCACTTTATTTACTTTTCTTGGTGCATCCGCCTTTTTGTTAGTGAGTGGTGGTACCTTTGTAATTAATATCGTTGCTAGTATTCTAGCTTGGCTATTGTATAAGTTGCTTTTACTAACAGGCTTTGTTTATATTAGGTCAAATAAAATTACCCAGGAAGTAGTTTCAATTTAAAAACCATGAAAGACTATTACAAAATATTAGGGGTAGAGAAGAGTGCTTCTGAAGATGATATTAAGAAGGCGTATCGTAAATTAGCGCACGAATATCATCCCGATCGTCCTAACGGCAATGAGGACAAGTTCAAGGAGGTCAATGAAGCCTATCAGATTCTATCCAATCAAGATAAAAGACGTCAGTATGATCAATTTGGTCAAACTTTTGACGGTAATAACCCTTTCCAAGGTGGTGGGTTTGATTTTAATTTTGATTATTCCAACTTAGAAGATCTGGGTAATATTAATGACATTTTTGATAATTTGTTTGAGGGGCTTGGTGTAAAGAGGAGAAAAACCTATCAACGCGGTTCAGATCTCGAGATTGGCTTTCAAATTAACCTAGAAGAAGCTTTTAAAGGCGTTGGGAAGGATATCTCTTACCCTACCCAAATAGTCTGTCAGGAGTGTTCTGGAGCCGGTCATTTCCCTAAGGAGGGCTTCACCGATTGCAGTACCTGTGATGGTCGAGGAGAGATTAAAGAAAATCGTAATACTTTTTTTGGCAACTTTTCTCAAATTAGACGTTGTGAGAAATGTTTTGGTTCTGGTCAGATTCCTAACAAGAACTGTGGCAAGTGTGCTGGCTTTGGTCGTATCAAAACGGAAAGATCTATTCCAGTTGCTATCGCCCCAGGTATTCGTAGTGGTCAGATAATCAAAGTTCCTGGTGCTGGTGAGGCCGGTGAACGAGGAGCGGCTGCTGGTGATTTGTATGTAAAGATTATCATCCAACCTCATCAAGACTTTGAATTAAGAGGAGATGACCTGGTTATAAAGAAGGAAATCAATCTGTTAGATATCTTGTCGGATAATAAGGTTAAGGTTAAAACAATCGAAGGGAAAGAGATGGATCTCAAAATTCCTGCAGGCACTGATCTTAACGAGGAGTTTAAAGTACCTGACAAGGGAATGACTCAGTTAGGAAGTGGTCTCTTAAAAAAACGAGGTGATCTACTTATCAAGTTCATAATCAAAACTCCTAAAAAGGTTTCTGGAAAGACAAAAAAGATATTGGATGAATTGAAAAAAGAAATTAATTAATAAAAAGACCCGCTCGTAGCGGGTTTTTTTGTGCCCCGTGTAGGATTCGAACCTACGACCATTTGCTTAAAAGGCAACTGCTCTACCAGGCTGAGCTAACGGGGCCTATGTAGATGTATAATAGCAGAAGTTGCATTTAAATCAAGAACGTGATATTTTCTAAATTACTTAATTCATGCAATCAAAAGCATTTATTTACTCAATAATAATCGTACTAATAACCCTCTTGGCCGGATTCTTTATTTTGCCCCAAGGGTTTGATCAACGATTTGAATTTCAAAAATGGCGTTTAGGCCTTGATTTGATTGGTGGCAGTCACTTGGTTTATGAAGTTGATCTCTCTAAGGTTAAAGAGCCGGACCAGTCTATAGTTCTTGATGGCCTACGAGACGTTATTGAAAAAAGAGTTAACCTTTTTGGTGTTAGTGAGCCTCAGGTTTATTTAGCTAAGAGTGGCGATTCTCAACGATTAATTGTTGAGTTAGCTGGCGTTAAAGATGTTAAGGAGGCTATTAAACAGATCGGCCTTACTCCTTTACTTTATTTTGCAGAATCAGGAGCTCCAACTGAAGAAGGTGGTGAATTGCAGTTTACCCCCACTGAATTAACTGGTCGTTATATTAGTGGCGCTCAATTAACCTTTGATCAAGTTACTCGTTCACCTCAGATAAGTCTTTCTTTTAATAAAGAGGGTAGTCAGTTATTTGCTGATATAACTGGTAGGAACGTTGGTAAACCGGTAGCCGTATTTTTAGATAACAACCTCATCACCGCTCCTGTGGTTCAGGAAAAGATTATCGGCGGTCAGGCTCAAATTACTGGTCAATTTACCATTCAAGAAGCTAAAGAATTGGTGGGGCGTTTCAATGCTGGCGCCTTACCTGCTCCTATTAATTTAATTAATCAACAAACTATCGGAGCTTCTTTGGGAGCCGACTCATTACAAAAAACCCTTTATGCTGGTTTGATAGGAACTTTGATCTTAATAGCATTTATGATCTTTTATTACCGAGGCTTTGGATTTGTTGCCTCGCTCGCTTTATTAGTTTATTTAGCTATCACTCTTGGCATCTTTAAACTTTTTGGCATCACTTTAACCTTGTCTGGTATCGCCGGATTCATCCTGTCTATTGGTATGGCGGTTGATGCTAATATTTTAATCTTTGAGAGAACTAGAGAAGAAATTAAAAAAGGACTTTCTAAAGCTACTGCTATTAGTGAAGGCTTTAAGAGAGCCTGGCCATCAATTAGAGATTCTAATGTAACTACCATTATTACCGCCGTCATTCTTTATTACTTCACCTCTGGCTTTGTTCAAGGATTTGCCTTGGCCTTGTTGATTGGTGTAATCGTCAGTATGTTTAGCGCTATTACCGTTACCCGCAGTTTTCTAAACACTATTATTAAAGACCATGCTTAATATAATTGGAAAAAGAAAAATATTTCTCAGCCTATCAGCGCTATTAGTTATTGCTAGCATTGTTTTGATTGGTGTCTTTGGTCTCAAGCAAGGAATCGACTTTGCTGGAGGTGCTTTATGGCAAGTTAGAATAGAGCAAGAAGCTTCAATTGATGATTTGAGAAGCTTCATTAAATCTGACTTTAATATTAAAGAATTTACCGTTACCCAGGAGCCAACTACCAAAAGCTTTTTACTCCGCCTACCAGAAACTAATGAGACGGTTCACAACAACTACCTAGAAAAATTAGAGGGTGAGTTTGGTGAGATTGAGGAGCTACGCTTTGAAAGTATTGGTCCAGTGGTGGGACAAGAGCTAAGGTCTAATTCTATTTGGGCTTTTATTCTCGTACTCTTAACCATCTCTCTCTACATCGCTTTTGTTTTCAGAAAAGTATCTTATCCAGTTAGCTCCTGGAAGTATGGAGTGGTAACTTTGATGACGTTGTTCCACGACGCTCTTATTCCCATCGGCCTTACCGCATACCTAGGTTATACACAGGGAGTTGAAGTAGGGGTTAATCTTGTGGTAGCTATTTTGGTGGTAATGGGATTTTCAGTTCACGATACTATTGTGGTTCTAGACAGAACAAGAGAAAATCTTAGAGATCAAGCTAAGGGGCAGTCTTTTGCGGAATTAGTTAACATGAGCGTTAATCAGACTCTAGCTCGATCCATAAACACTTCTTTGACGTTAATCTTCATTTTGGTAGTCATGTATCTGATGGGCCCAGCCTCATTAAGTTACTTTATTCTAATAATCTTGTTAGGAACTCTAATAGGAACCTACTCCTCTATTTGCGTAGCCAGTTCGCTGATAGTTGCCTGGCAAAAGGAATAGGGGGGGGTTGACTAAAATTAATAGTACTGTTATATTATAAAGCAATGAAATATCAAATCGATAAACTCATTAATACCTTGGTTGCCGATCTAACTAGTCGGCAGAAAGATATTCTTTCTAGTCGTTTTGGTCTTAATCAAGCAAAACCAATGACTTTAGCCAAGATTGGTGAAAAATATAGCATTACTCGTGAACGAGTTCGTCAGGTCGAGTTACTGGCCTTGAATAGCGTTCGAGCCAAGTTTGCGCGTGGCAGTTTTAGTGATTTGGTAAAAGATCTTCAGAAGCATTTTAATAAATTAGGTGGTGTTCAGAAAGAAGCTGTTCTTTGTGAGGACCTAAAAAAGGTTATTGGCTCTGAAAAAGCTAATAATTATAATAATAAAATTAAATTTATCTTGCAGAGTTCAGGCGTATTTAATCGTCAGTCTGAAAACAAAGATTATCACGCTTTCTGGTACGTTAATGACAGCCAGATTAAAAAGGCTAACGATCTAATTATCAAGCTATCAGCCAGTATTAAAAATAAAAAAGACG
This sequence comes from uncultured Candidatus Saccharibacteria bacterium, assembly GCA_964432405.1. Classification (GTDB taxonomy): domain Bacteria; phylum Patescibacteriota; class Minisyncoccia; order UBA6257; family UBA11618; genus UBA11618. The sequence continues at coordinate 19,620 of CAYSNH010000002.1, read as the reverse complement.
ATCTTATTATTAATAATAAGTTTGATGATGTATTTGTTAAGACTATTAAGTCTTGTGGTTGTCCTCGTCATCTAGCTCTTAACTACGTGGCTGTTTCTAAAAAGTTTGCTAATAACGCTTATAATGATTTTGGTCTTTCTAGTTGGACAGAGATTAATCCTAAGACCTCTCGTGATTGGGCTTATCTAGTTTTGAAGAAAAAGAATGCTCCAATGCATTTCACCGAACTTACAACCAAAATCAATCTTTTAAGAAAAAACAAAATTACCAACCCACAAACAGTTCACAATGAATTGATTAAGGATGGTAGGTTTGTACTAGTGGGTAGAGGAACTTACGGTCTAAAAGAATTTAATCTTATGGCCGGTACAGCTCGAGAAGTTATCTCTCAGATTCTTCGTAAGCACGGTCCTCAAGAATCAAGAGGAGTTATCAAATTAGTGTTAGAACAAAGAATGTTCAAAGAAAATACTCTCTTACTTAACTTGCAAGACAGAAATTACTTTAGACGACTTGATGACGGTCGCTACATGATTAAGAAGGCCTAGGAAACTAGGCTTTTTTAATTACTTAATAAACTTGCTATTATAAATAGAAATATGACTTTTTCATTTGGTGACATAGTTTCAGATTTTGCTCAGTCAATTGGAGATGTTTTTGCTGTTACTTGGTGGTTGTTTGTTCCAATCATCTTATTTTTAATATTTCTTTCTGCTTGGTTATTTCATGTTCGTAAAAAGAACCTGGAAAGTATCGAGTGGGTACTTTTGAAAATTACTCCACCCAGAGAGATTCAAAAGACACCCAAGGCTATGGAGCAAATTTTTGCTGCATTTAATCAAACCTATTCTTTTGGAGCTAAATTTAGAGATAAGTATTTTGGTGGTAAGCAAGAGGGCTGGGGCTCTTTTGAATTAGTAGGTGACTCTAGCGGCGTTCATTTTTATATTCGTATCGATAAAGGGGCTCGTAATTTAATAGAGTCAGCTATTTATGCTCAATATCCTAATTCTGAGATAGAGGTGGTTGATGACTACGTTGATGATCTACCTGAGGTCTTACCCAACGACAACTATGACCTATTTGGCACCGAGTTTGTTTTAGTTAAAGACAGCGCCTATCCTTTTCGAACTTACGCCTCTTTTGAAGCTGAGGCAAGAGGTGAAGAGGAGAAATTAGATACGGTCGCTATCCTTATGGAAGCCATGTCTCGCCTAAAGGAAGGTGAGAGAATTTGGATTCAGATTCTAGTTCGCCCTACCGATTCCAGTTGGAAAAAGAAGGCCGAGGCTGTTAGAGATGAGTTGATGGGTCGAAATAAAGGAGAGGAGTCGGCTTCCTTTGTGGCGTTAAGTAAAGGAGAGCGAGAGGTGGTAGCTGGCATTGATGATAAGGCGGCTAAGATTGGTTTTGAGTGCGTTATTCGTTTTGTCTTCATTGATCACAAGGATCACTTTAGTCGAGATCATATTGCAGCTGTCATGGGCACCTTTCAGCATTTAAACACGATGAATCTTAACAGCTTTATGCCTAATCTAGATACCATGACTATCACTCGGGGCATCTTTAGGGATATTTTCAAAAAGAGAAGGGTCTATAACAAAAAAAGAAGTATATATAATACTTATCGTAGCCGTATCTTCCCGGGTTATATCGGTTCTAGCAGCCCTAAATTTTCCATCTTTAACATTGAAGAGCTGGCAACCTTATATCACTTTCCTAGTATTACCGTTGGAGCTCCTAATGTTCGTTCAGTTGAGTTCAAGAAAGGTGCTCCACCAAGCAACCTTCCTACCGAATAATGTATAATTAAAATAATGGAAAATATTACTACTTTAGGCGAAACTATTTTTCGTAATCAGCCTCGAAACTTTGGTATTAAGACCGATGATCGTCGTCGGCATATTTATGTTCTTGGAAAAACTGGGGTTGGTAAGAGTACGTTGCTAGAAAATATGATCATCAACGATATCCAAGCTGGTGAGGGCTTGGCTTTTATCGATCCTCATGGTGATTCAGCAGAAAAGATTTTAAGCTTTATTCCGGAAGAGAGAATGGATGATGTTATTTATATAGATCCTTCCGATACCAAGTTTCCAATAGCTTTCAATCCTTTAGAAGAGGTAGGGGAGGATTATCGTCATTTGGTAGCTTCTAGCATGATGGGAGTTTTTGAAAAGATATGGGCTGATGTTTGGTCAGCGCGGATGAAATATATTTTGAATAACACCTTGTTAGCCCTCTTGGAATATCCAGGCACTACTTTATTAGGAATTCTACGAATGCTTAATAATCCTAAATATCGAAAAGAGATTGTGGATAACTTAAAAGACCCAGTCATCAAGAGTTTCTGGGTTGATGAGTTTTCTAAATACAGTCAGCGCTTTGAATCAGAAGCTACCGCTGCTATTCAAAACAAGGTTGGTCAACTTACCTCCAACCCTTTGGTTCGTAATATGTTAGGTCAATCTCATTCATCTATTAATATGAGAGAGATAATGGATGGGCGAAAGATTCTTATCGTCAACCTATCCAAAGGAAAAATTGGAGAGGATAATTCTGCTTTGTTAGGTGCCATGATCATTACCAAGTTGCAGTTAGCTGCTATGTCTCGAGTTGATATGCCTGAAAAAGAAAGAAAAGATTTCCATCTTTATGTTGATGAGTTTCAAAACTTTGCTACGGAATCTTTTGCCAACATTCTTTCTGAAGCTCGAAAATATCGCCTTTCCTTAATATTAGCTAATCAGTATTTAAGGCAGTTAGATGAGGAGGGTAAGAGTACTATCCGCTCAGCTATTTTTGGTAACGTTGGCACTATGATAATTTTTCGAATTGGAGCTGATGATGCGGAGTTTGTAGAGAAAGAGTTCTTGCCTGAATACGAGGCTAATGATCTGGTTAATCTTTCTAAATATCACATTTATATAAAGCTTATGATCGATGGAGTTGCTTCACGACCATTTGCCGCTAAAACCATCGCTCCACACATTAAGCCAGCTAAAGATTTTAAAGATGTTATTATCGAAAATACTCGGAGTCGTTATAGCGTAGCTAAAGAAAAGGTAGAAGAAAAAATAGCCAAGGAATGGTTGAGTGAGGGTAGTCCAGCTGAAGAAAAGACTAGGCGTAAAGGAGAAAAATCTCTTAAAGAAGCTCTAAAGCCAAGAAGCCAGGAGAGGCCTAAACAGTACCCTAAGAAGAAAAAGGCTGAAGTTAACATCGACGCCCTAAGGAGCGCCTTAGAAGGTGCTTTAAAGAGCAACGAGGAGTCAGAGGAGAAGGTGACGGAGGATAGCTAGTTAGCTTTCTCTACTCGCTCCACATACTCACCACTTTCAGTATTAACTCGGATCACATCTCCTGTATTAACAAAAAGAGGGACATTGACTTTGGCATCGGTCTCTAAAATAACCGGTTTTCGACCGCCTGTAGCAGTATCGCCCTTATCACTTGGTGGGGCGCTTTTAACTTTTAAATCCATTTTAATAGGAATATTTATATTAATAATATCTTCTTTAAATATAATAGCCGTTACAACCGCATTACCTTTGAGAAAGCGGCCAGTCTCACCAATAATATCTTCTGTTAAAGAAAATCGTTTACTAGGATCATCTAATTCGCTAAACCAATATTCACCACGATGATTGTATAGATATTTAACATCCACTTTATTAATCTCAGCTTCTTCAAAACTCTCATTAGAATGAATGCTCCTGCTCAAAATCTTCCCGTTGATCAGGTTTCTTATCTTTGATTGCACCACACCCTTTTGACGTTGCATTTTGGAGAAGGAGTAATCAACAACCTCATAAGGCTGTCCATCAACAATGATTGCTCTTCCGGGTTTTAATTCTGTATATGAAAGCATAAATTTATTTATTAAATAAAAAACCACTCTTCCCAGCACAGAGTGGTTCGAGCGAGCTAGCAGGGGTAAAGTTCTTGACGAGCTTTATAATAATTTTGTAATAATTTGATGCGCGCCATCAATTCTTTGTTCCCCGAATGTTTTTTGAGAAAGTCTTCGATCTTTCCTGGGTCAAGATTATGATAATCCTGAAGAAGTCCTTGGAAACAACTAACTAGCTGCGTTGTTGAGTGGCGAGAAGAATTCCCTGACATGATCGCACTCCTTTTCTGAACTAGAGTCAGACCCACTCTACCTTGAAATGGTACTACATTTACATTATCCTGATATAGCTAATATGTCAATGAACAATGACAAGAAAACCATCTTTGTCGCCTTGTCTGGTGGCGTTGATAGTTCTGTTACCGCCGCTCTTTTACAGAAGCGGGGTTTTAAGGTGGTTGGTTGTCATATCAAATGTTTTAATATTGATGGTTGCGGGATAAAGGATGCTGAAGACGCTCGTCGGGTAGCAGAGCAGTTAGACATTCCTTTTTATGTTTTTGATCTAGAACAAGAGTATAAAGACAAGGTGGTTCAATATATGGTTGATGGTTATGAGCGAGGTCTAACACCCAACCCAGATGTGATGTGTAACAAGGAAATTAAGTTTGGTCTCTTTCTAGAAAAAGCTTTATCTTTAGGAGCTGACCAGATTGCTACCGGTCATTATGTAGCGTTGAAAGACGGTCGCTTATATCAGGCAAAAGACAAGAACAAAGATCAGTCATACTTTCTCTGGACCCTTACCCAAAACCAACTACAACACTGCCTTTTTCCTCTAGGTGACTATACCAAAGAGCAAGTTAGAAAGCTGGCTCAAAAGTATGAGCTCTTAACCTCGGAAAAGAAGGATTCTCAAGGCATCTGTTTTCTAGGGCAGGTTTCCTTGGCTGATTTCTTGAAAGATTATATTCCCGCCAAGAAAGGGGTGGTTTTAAATACTAGTGGTGAAAAAGTGGGTCAGCACAATGGTGCTCATTTCTATACTATCGGTCAGCGTCATGGTTTGGGCTTAGGAGAGCTAAGTAATACACCTCATTATATTTCTGAAAAGAGTGTTAGGGATAATACTATAACCGTGGCAGAGGGGGATAAAAATGAGGAGTTATTTAAAGACGAAGTGGATCTGATAGATCTTCACTTTATTAAAGATCAGCCGAAGCAGAAGACTGTCTTTGCTCGCTTACGCTACCGCCAACCTTTGTTTAAGGCCCTATTGAATAATAACAAGTTGATCTTCTCCGATCCTCAAAAATTTATCGCTCCTGGTCAGTCAGCTGTTTTTTATGATGCCCAGGGTCAGATGTTGGGGGGAGGTGTAATTGCCTAAACCGGCTAAATATCCTATCATTTTATCAATGAGAATCTTAACTAGTGATATTGGTAAACATGAGGGCAAGAAGGTTACTTTAATGGGCTGGGTTTCTATCAGACGAGATCACGGCAAACTTATTTTCATAGATCTTCGGGATCGTACCGGTCTAGCTCAATGTGTTTTTGTAGCAAAGGATAAAATACTTTTTGGTCAGGCCGAACAGCTTCGTCCAGAGTGGGTTATTAAATTAACCGGCCAGGTTAACAAGCGACCAGAAAACCTTATCAATCCTGATCTAGCTAGTGGTCAGTGGGAGATTAAGGCGGAAAATATTGAGATCATTAGTGAGGCTCAGACTCCACCTATCGCTATCGATAGCGATGGTTTTGACATTGGTGAGGAGAGTCGTCTCAAATATCGTTATCTTGACCTGCGACGACCTCGCCTACAAAAAAATCTTCGGATGAGGCACAAAACCAATCAATTTATTCGCAACCATTTAACGGCTGAAGATTTTGTTGAAATAGAGACCCCTATTCTTTCTAAATCAACTCCTGAGGGAGCTAGAGACTTCTTAGTTCCTTCTCGAATGAATCCGGGCAAGTTCTACGCCCTTCCTCAGTCACCGCAACAGTATAAGCAGTTATTGATGGTGGCTGGTTTTGAAAAATACTTTCAGCTACCACATTGCTTTAGAGATGAGGATCCTCGGGGTGATCGTCAACCTGGCTTTACTCAACTAGACATTGAGATGAGCTTTACAGACTCAGAAGAGGTTATGCAGCTCACAGAAGACCTGATGATCAAGCTGGTTAAAGAAATCTATCCTGATAAAAAAATAAAGCAGACGCCTTTTCCTCGCCTAACTCATAAGGAAGCAATGAAAAAATATAAGTCTGATCGACCAGATTTGAGAAACAAGCAGGATGATCCTGATGAGTTAGCATTTGCTTTTGTGGTTGATTTCCCAGCTTTTGAATACAAGGAGGGGGATAAGCGTTGGGGAGCTATGCACCATCCCTTCACTCAGCCTAAGGTTAAAGATGCTAAAGAGCTGAAAAAAGCCTTTGCTGATGATCCTGGTAAGATATTGGCCTATCAGTATGACTTGGTCTTAAACGGTTATGAGGTTGGTGGTGGTTCTATCAGAATTCATGATCCAAAGCTTCTTCAGGCCTCTTTTGAGGTTTTAGGTAACAAGTCAACCGAGGTTGAGGCTAAGTTTGGTCACATTCTCAAAGCCTTCGATTATGGAGTTCCACCTCATGGTGGTGTTGCTCTAGGTCTTGACCGATTGGTTGCAATCCTTAATAATGAGCCCAATATTCGTGAAGTTATTGCTTTTCCAAAAACAGGCGAGATGCAAGATTTGATGATGAACTCACCTAGTGAAGTATCAGCAGATCAGTTGAAAGAGCTTAGTTTGGAAATCAAGAAAAAGAAGAAATAAAAAAAACTTATGAGACTACCGTTGTTTATATTGTCAGTCATTTTGTTAATCGGCCTTGCTTTCGGCCTACCAGCCTTTTCTCGATATCAGAAGAGGGCTGATGCTCAGAATGAGGTATTGGTTAATGAGATTAGAATCAAGCAACAAGAGCAATTGATTCAGGTAGAGAAGCAAAATGCTGAAATTAGAGTTGAGGAGGCTAAGGGGATAGCTCAGAGTCAAAAGATTATTAATCAATCACTAAATGATCAATATCTTCAGTATCTAGCTATCAAGGCTCAAGAGAAGATGGCTCGAAGTCCAAATCACACTCAAATCTATATTCCTTCTGGAATTAACGGGATTCCTTTAATAAAAACTATAAAATAAAAAAATGAAAAATGAAAAAACCCTCGTGGTTATTAAACCTGATGGGGTGCAACGATCTTTAATTGGTGAGATTATTCAACGCTTCGAAAGGAGCGGTCTTAAATTAATAGGCCTTAAAATGGCTGTTCCTACGGTAGAGATGATTGAGCAGCATTATACTGTTAATCCTGAATGGAAAAAGAATGTTGGAGAAAAATCTATCGAGGCGTATAAAAAGAAAGGCCAGCAACCTCCCTCTGAGGATCCGATAGTGATTGCTGATCAGGTTTTAGATAGCCTTAAAAAATACCTATCTTCTGGGCCGGTAGTAGCGATGGTTTGGCAAGGGATGCACGCGGTGGGCGTAGTGCGAAAGATAACTGGTGCCACTGAACCTCTTTCTTCTGATGTGGGCACTATTAGAGGTGATTACACTATCGACTCCTACCAAGTCTCTGACACTGATGGCAGAGCGGTTAGAAATCTAATTCATGCTTCTGGTGACGTGGATGAGGCGGAGGCGGAGATCAAGCTCTGGTTTAATGAGCAGGAACTGCTTAACTATCGTAATATCCAAGAGGCTATTCTTTACGATACTAACTTAGACGGTATTTTAGAATAACTTTCTTTAATCGCTTATTTTTGTTATAATATAGGCAGAATCCTGTTCTTGATATTCCAGGTCAATCGTATTCCTAACGGGAGGTCAATATAGTTTAGTTCCGTGGAATTAATCTGAGATCTTACCCACTCTAACATCTAGCTGGAATTACCAAAAACAGGGTTCTTTGTTTATGGATACAAAAAAAATTAGAAATTTTGTTATTATCGCCCACATTGATCATGGGAAGTCGACCTTGGCCGATCGGCTGCTTGAAGCTACCTCAACCGTCTCTAAACGCCAGCTACAACCCCAATATCTCGATCAGTTGGAGTCAGAGAGAGAAAGAGGTATCACTATCAAAATGGCTCCGGTACGCATGACCTATAAGGACCACATCTTAAACCTAATCGATACCCCAGGTCACTCAGATTTTTCATACGAAGTCTCTCGGGCTCTAGCTGCTGTTGAGGGCGCCATCTTATTAGTCGATGCCGCTCAAGGTATTCAGGCTCAGACTTTAGCTAACTTTGAAGCTGCTAAAAAGGCTGGTCTCAAGATTATCGGCGCAGTTACCAAGGTTGATCTCAAACCCGCTCATCTAGAAGACACTATTAATACACTGGCAGAGTTATTAGCAGTTGATTCTAGCGATATCATCAAGGTTTCAGGTAAGACGGGTGAGGGGGTGGAGGATTTGTTGGAGCATGTTATTAAAGACATTCCCGCTCCTCAAGCTGGTGATGAGAAGCATCAAGCCCTTATCTTTGACTCATATTATGATGACCACAAAGGAGTCATCGCTTTTATTAGAGTTTTTTCAGGTCAGCTCAATCCTTTTAAAAATATTCACTTTGTCGCTACTAAATCCTCAAGCAAGATTAAGGAGTTAGGATATTTCCAGCCCAAGTTAACTGCTAGTGAGCAACTGGCTAATGGCGAGATAGGTTATATCGCTACAGGCATCAAAGATCCTAATCAGATCAAGATTGGTGACACAATCACCCTAAAAGATACTCCTTCTGCTGCTTTAGCTGATTATCAGGAGCCACAACCCGTGGTCTTCGTTTCTTTTTATCCTCAAGATAATAATGATTTTGATAATTTGAAGCAGGCTTTAGCTAAATTACAGCTTAACGACTCCTCTTTGGTTTTTGAGCCAGACTCTAGTGAATTACTAGGCAGAGGTTTTCAGAGTGGTTTTCTTGGTCAGCTTCACTTTGAGATTATCGCTGAAAGATTAGCTAAAGAGTTTGATTTAGAAACCGTCCAGAGTTTTCCTTCGGTGAAGTATAAGGTTAAGACCAGATCAGGCATGCAAGATATTAATAGCCCTAAAGATTTCCCTGATGACTATGTAGAGGCCCAGGAACCGATGGTTCAGCTAGAAATCATTGCTCCTGCTGAATATCTAGGAGGTGTTATGTCTTTGACCGACGTTTTCCGTCTGAGTGATTTTGAGACTGAGAATTTAGGTAATCGCATGTTAATAAAAGCTAAATTGCCTTTAGCCGACTTGATTAGTGACTTTGATGATAAATTGAAATCCTTATCAGAGGGTTACGCTTCTCTTAGTTATGAATTAATTGGTTATCAGGCTAATGAGTTAGAAAAGCTAGAAATATTAGTAGCGGGCTTTGTGGTTCCAGGGTTAACCCGCATTCTCCCTAAGGATAAGGTGGATCGAGAGGCTAGAGCTTCAGTGGAAAAACTTAAGGAGCTTCTTCCTCGTCAGCAGTTTAAACAGGCCCTACAAGCCAAAGCGCATGGTCAGATTATCGCTCGAGAAACCATTCCGGCGTTTCGTAAGGATGTTACCGGCTACCTCTATGGTGGTGACCGGACTAGAAAGATGAAATTATGGAAAAAACAACAGAAGGGTAAGGCTCGTTTGCAGGAGAGAGCTGACAAGACTCAGGTTCAGATCCCTGCCTCTATTTTTAAAGAGTTATTGAAGAAGTAACTTATACACAAGTACTGGGTAGCTATTTATAATATACTTATATTAGTTCAATAAAAAAACCAACCTGCAGTTACAGGTTGGATGAGCGTTACATTAAAGGGTAAGTTTTCCAGTACCAAATCCAGAAAAGCTGATAGCCTCGAATGCACGCGAGAGTAGTTGCCACTCCCAGAAGGAAGTAAATGATTTTATTTTTCATCATCTTCTCCTAAGACTTGTTAATGAACGAGTTTCTTTCATAACTATATAATAAAATTAACATTTTGTCAATACATGAAAGCTAAAAGTAGAAAAAAAGGTCTTATTGTATTAGGAGCGCTTTTATTATTGTTGATTATAGGATTTGGTCAGCAAGGTAATGTTTTTACTGGCGCTGTTGGGCAGCCAAATAAGGAAGACTTAGATAAGGTTCTGCGGGAAGTTAATCAAATGATTATTGTTAACTTTGATCTTATGGTCGAAAAACAAAAAAAGCTCAATGCAGATATCAGAGCCTCTTTACTTGGCAACGATATAAGGAGGGCGGCTATTAAAAATATAGAAGAAATTAAAAGAGTTCTACTGACAGAAAATAAGAAAGTAAATGCCTTGATAAAAGATATGAAAGATATGAAAGAAGGCAAAATAAAATTTGATAATAATAGAATAAAAAATCATATAGTTGGTATTCGACAGGATGCTATAAAAATAAGAAATCTTTTAGGTCACACGGAAATAGTTAGAAATCCAAATACAGGAGCGCAAAATACTATATATCATGGATTTAATAAGCCTATATTTATTGTAGCTTTTTCAACGGACCCAGGCTCAAAAAAAGAGGTGGAAAGCGCTAAGAAAGCGCTTGCGGCAATAATGAATAAAGTTGCTTTTTATCAAAATGGTATTGTGCCTATAACACCTCCTGTACGTCCTCCTACCAAGGCTCAAATACAGGAAATTAATAAATTAGAGAGGGAGGCAATGGAAAAAGAAGCTGAAGAAAGAAGATTAGAAAAAGAGCTTGGTATTGGTAAAAAAAGAACATCTATTAGCTTAATAAGTCTTTTAGCTCAAAGAATGAACAACCCTCCTTCCAAAGGCTCAGATCCAAAAACAGAAGCTGAGGCAGCTGCACTGATAGAAAGGCTTAGAAAAGAAAATGCTGCAAGGGATGAAAGAATTCAACAATTAAGAGATCTCATACAACAGAGACAAGAGAGACAAGATTCTATGGATGACGCACAATCAGATGGAGCTGAACCCCCAACAACTGATCCATTTGCGGTTTCAGACGGTGAGATAAAAATACCAGTTGATGAAGAGGGAAATATTATTGGCACATTTTGCTTTGATAAAAAAGGAAAAACTGATTGTGTAATTAAGATTCAAGTTTGCACAGAATCGGGATGTTCAGAAATAGAAATTAAAATTTCGTTGGAAGCTCTTCTTGAATACCAAAAAAATAATGATTTTAAGATTATTGAAGATGAGATAAGAGAGGGCTTGCCTGGAGGATATGAGGATTTAGAAATTCAGTCGCCTTTTGATGAAAAAGAAGATCTTGAAAAAAAATTAGCTGATAAAATCAAAGAGAGGGATGCTAAAGTAGCAGAAAAAATAAAGATATTGACGGACCTCATCACTTACTTAGGTAAAAATTGGCAAGACGTATATAAGGATCCTAATGGCAAACCTGATCTTGACACTTACTTAGAACAAATAGCCGAATTGAAAAAAGAGCTTGATAGTTTAAAGAAAAAATAATATGCACAAAGGAATCTTCAAAACAATAGGAGTTATTCTTGTAGCAGGCATTCTACTAGCCCCTACTATTGGATATGTTCAGGGAAAAGATCCAGTAGATACTTTAAAAAACTATATTGAGCGCTTAAACAAAGTAACCAAAGAAATTAAAGAGCTCAATCAAGAAATAGCAGTTATTCAAGCAGAGATTAGTGCTCAGTCAGGAGATTCATCAGTCCCTCCTATTGATGAAGAAGCAGTTACTCCTCCTACAACTAGACCCTCTAAACCTACTAGAAACATCATTATTGGTCCTAGTAATGGAGTTGAAGAAGCTATTGAGAACCTAAGAGAGAAGCTAAGAGAGCAAGATCACGAACAGCCTGAGCCTCCAACAACGTCTACCCCTCCCCAAGTTTCTCAGTATCACGATTTTGAGAAATCATTCAAGGACTTTAAGCTTCATCCAAATCCAAAATATTCAGGATACTTTAGTACTTTTTTGGGAACTTTCGGAAAGAATAAATTATATTACGTTACCTTAGAAGAATTAGAAAAAGTATTACAAAAACCAAATACTTTTGTGGAAGTTAAGATAACTGAGCCTCAATGGTGTCCGCACTGTCGAAGTAGTTTTGGACAACCGGGTTATTATCTTACTATTAAACAAGCACGGAAAATAGGTTGGAAAGGAAATGCTGTCCCAGCTAAAATTAGAGTCCAAGTGATTAATGGTAATTTAGTTATTAAATAATGATCAACAACCCTTTATTTAGAAAATTTAAAGAAAACTCGCTCTGGTGGCTTTTAATTGCTGTTTTTACCTTGTTGCTAGGTGTGGTAACGGTAAGTCAGGATTCTGGTGTTATTGATCAGCCAGTAATTTTTGCTGAACAGCCAGGCATTGATATAGATATTGAAAAAAGAGTTCAGGATGGTATGACTCTTTATGTCATTACGATAGAGAAAGATGGCAAGTTAATTAATGAAGATCCAATTATTACTAATTTCGATCCACGGGATAATGAAAGGGGTAGGCAACGACTCGAAGAAGATCTTCGAAGGAACGAAGGAATTGATATTAGTGCTGATGACTATCCAGAAATAGAGCCTCCCATAAGCATTCCTTCTATGGAAGATCAGATAAAGAATGCTAAACTAGCTAATGTTAGAATTACAACCAGTAATCCACAAGGCATGGGAAAAGGTAGTGGATTTTCAATTGGTGAGTATATTGATAAAAAAGGGAGAAGAAGAGAGGCTATTATCACTAATTGGCACGTTATTAGAGATGATAGTGATGGAAAAGTTAAAATTGAGATTTTTGATATAAATGGAAAGATTATCAAAACGGTAACAGGAATAGTTAATCAATGGGATAGTGCGCCTGATTTAGCAATTGTCTCCATACCTGCGGCATCAGAATTGCCCTCAGTCATTATTTCTTCAACCCCGCCTGAAAAAGGCAATAAAGTCTTTCAAGTAGGCTGTCCTCATGGTGGATTACCTGCCTATTTTCCTCAACCTGGTCAAATTCCTACTCCTCAAACTAGTTGCGTAGTTACTGAGAGTAACTTTATTGGTCCATCAGGAGAACTTATTTTTATTGATCCTAGAAATAATCTTGAAGTAGAAGGAGGCAGATCGGGCGGTGGGATATATAACGTTGACTCTAGAACCGGCGTGATTTCTGTTTTTGGCGTTTGTAATTCTGTAGATCCGGCAACTAAGCCACCAAGAAATATAGGTTGCTCTAGTACCTCATTAAATAAGTTTTTAGATAAACCAGGATGGAAGACTTTACTAAGACAACAAGAAGAAGCGAGACAGGCTTTAATAGATGCTCAAAAATAAAATATAAATGACTACTAGAGCAAAAAAAATAGATAAGATAATTTGGCTGGTTATAGCTATTTTAGTGATGGTTTTTCTTTTTAAATTAGAAAGTCCTTTTATTAAAGCTGAAGAGAAAGGAGTTTTTGAAGTAGGTATAATTAAATATAATTTTGATATAATATATAAATACAAAGAAGCTCCTGGGGGGTTGGGCCCCATCAAAAGCGGCATTGATTACTACATATTAAAAGCTCATCTTATACTAAATGGTGAGTTTGATAAAAATCATGAAGTATGGGTGAGTATTCGATCGGAGGAAAAAAAGGATGATAAAAAATTTATAGCAGATCTCATTAAAAACTATTATTCAGCTAAAGAGCCGGATGGAACACTAACTGGAACATATTATGGTCAAAATATAGAGGTTGTATTTCTGGAAAAAACAGATCCATCTGTTATTATTAATATGGGACAACCTGCTGATGAAAGGACACCTGCAGAAATCATTCAAGGCTATCTTGATCAAAATAAACCAGCCCCTAAACCAACCCCTAAGCCAACCCCTAAGCCTAAGCCTAAGCCTGATATAATAATTCTTGATGATGGTGGATGGAAGCCAGTTAAACCTCCCGTAGTAACGCCCCGACCTAGTCCAGTAAAAAACAAAGGAAATATTTTTTTAGATCCCAATCATAGAACTGCAGAAGGCTTAACTTTAAGAGGTCATTTCAAGAAATATCTTGGAGCAGATTATGAAGATTACTTTAATGTTTATGATTATCCAGGTCATTTTACGGGAAGATATAGAAGTGTATTTGACCCCTTTCCTTTTGTTAGACAGGTACCAATTAGGACATTCACTCCATTAGGAGAGCTAGATAAAGCTTTAAAAATAGCTCAAAAAATTAAAGCAGATTATGAAAAAAGATTAAATCAATCTCAGGCATCTCCTAGGCCAAAACCTCCCAACCCAAGACCTCCTTTGCCAGTAGGCAAAAAGGATCTGGGAACCATATATTCAGACCCAACCAAGCCATTTGAATTCCCTAAGTAGTAAATTATATTTATGAAAAATAAAAATAAAAATAAAAAATTAGTCTTTTATATCTCATTAATACTCTTTGTATTAATAATCTATCCAAAATTACCTGAAGAAAAACGAGTTCGAGCTCAGGGCATCGATATTAGTGGAGGTGTTTATGTTCAGGTTGAAATTACTCCCGGTCACTTTAGGCCGGTTCTTTATCATTATCCTGATCAGCACATTAAAGGAAGGCCTTTTGTTTATCCGGTTGGTAGTATCAAAGACCTCACTACTGGATCTGTAGGTGTGGTAACAAAACCTCTTGTTGGTCCTAATGGTCCCACCGGATTTAGATACATATATACTATTATGGATCCTAAGCTAGACGACATTCCAACCTTTCTCAATCCAGGAAATGATCCATCTAAAACTGGACTTGATAAAAATGGCAATACTATTATATACACCATTCCATACATAGGTGCGGATGGTAAACCAGTTTTAACTGGCTTAAAATATGATCCAAAAGTTGGCCAGTTTGTTTTCCCCAATGATCTTATAGTCAATTTACTTCCAGGAGCTCCAGTTAGGGGTCCTGATGGTAAAACTGTAGGTATATTTGTTGGAACCACTCCAGATAGTGATCTGTATAAAGAAATGTACACTATAAAAGATGATTATTATCATTCAATAACTATTGGTGATAGTAGATGGCTTAAACCAGGAGAAATATTTCCTTGGTTGCCCATGCCAAGAAGTTGGAGAGGTGATCCGCGTTTAGAGCAAGCTTATAGAGATTCGTTAACCAAAATAAATGACAGTACGCAAGGAGTAGTCATGCCTATTAGTGATTTTTATGGAGAAGATGGAGCTTTTGCTAATATATCAGATTATATAGAAAATGGACCCGTTGTTATTGGAGCGGGGCCCCGAATAGATAGACCTAATTTGACTGGTAATAATTCAGATACTTTTATAGTTGAGCAGATAGACAAGGGTCCTACGAAACTTCCTGTGATAGACCCAAAATATTTTAATGAGATGGCTATTCCTCATCAAAATTTCACTAATCACGTGATAGGTATGCCGCTCACAGGAATGTGCCTAAAACTTAAAAACCAACCTGATCCCAAGTGCCTTATAGTTTCAATGGTTCCTGATAATGTTTATATTCCCCAAGATCCATTAAAGTGGAATTTTGGCATATATGGTAGTGCTGGCCCAGCTACTCCAGAGCCTAATCCTCCTAGCGATGTTCAAATCACAGAACCGAAAACACCGCCAATAATAGGAAATCCGCAAACTCCAGGAACTAATCCAGGAGGGCCAGTAACACCTGGCGCAACTCCTATAACACCCACCATTCCAAATTTTCCTACTTCTCCAACCTTTCCTTCTACTCCTGGACCTGTATCACCAGGAGCACCTACCATTCCTCCTACACCTGGAGTGATACCTATTCCCACTAGTCCTGGTCCTGGAGGAGTGATACCTATTCCCACTAGTCCTGGAGGGTTCTAATTGATGAAAACCTTATTTGGTATTATATTAATCATTTGTATAGCTGGCTTAGGCTTTCAAATTTACTCTCTCAGTAAACAAAGAACCGCCCTACAAACCGATCTTGATAAAATAGGAAGTGAGTTACAACCCCTTCTTAATGAAAATGGTGAATTATTGGCTGAAATAAAATACCTTAAAAACGCAGACAATCTTGAAAAAGAACTTCGATCGCGGTTTAATTATGTTAAACCAGGCGAAAAACTCATTATAGTTGTTCCAGAATCTCAATGAAAAAATTATACATTATCTTAATAGCCATAGTCTTTCTAGGCTTTGGGGCGTTAAACATGATTCGTTCTGGATGGTATCCAATTGCTTTAGTTAATTCTCAGCTTGTTTGGGGGAGTGAGGTGGAAAAAGAATATAACTCAGCTCTTAAATACTACAGCCAAATACTTCATACATATAAAGGAGAGGAGGTTAGTAAGAAGCAGATTAAAAAAATAAAAAAGGATATAAAGCAAGCTACTTTAGATAAAGTAATTGAAAAAATTATTATCGCCGATAACATCAATGAGCTAATGGGGGACAAGAAGCAAGAATTAGTAGCAGCTAAAGTTAAAAAATACCTTCAAGATCCTAAGTTAAAAGCCGCCGCCAGTGCTTTGTTTAATCTAGATTTTAATGATTTTAAAGACGTCATTCTCATTCCACAGGCTGAAAGGGAGTTGATTGAAGAAAGATTCTCGTCAGAAAATAGAGATTTTAATAGTTGGTTAAAGAATCAAAAGAAAGAAGCCAAGGTTCATATTTTTACCAAAGAATTTTCATGGACCGAGTCGGGAATTAAAAGAAAATAAAAAAGCCGCTTATTTAGCGGCCTGAGCAAGCTTAAACGATAGACTCACCCTTGATCATCTCCAAAACTTTTTGTTGAGCTTCTACTTTCACAGCCTCTCTGGTTTTTTGGTCTAATCTTCTCCCTGATGATCTGATTAGATATCGATGGTAGCACTCCTGAACAGTTATCAATTTCACTGCCTGAAAGATAGTCAGGCTTTGATTTAACATCTTCACCTTTTGGTTCTTTTCTAGCTTAACAACGTTGCGTGCTAAGAACAGCATCCCTATAATCAACTCGTCATTCTCTGCTTGATAACAAAACCTTTCTGGAGGTTTGTTGCAGTCAGCGGTAACGATTGTGAGGTTTTGAGGTATTCCTCTCCTACCAAATCGCTTCTTTGAAATAGATAATCCCTCCTTAATCAGTTTTATTAAGCTAAGGAAACCAACAAAAGATGGTTGAAGTTTCTCTTCTCGAACAAAATCATTTTCTAACAACATTCTGTAAATGCTATTTGCCAGACTGGAGTTCTCTTTTTGTAATATAAACTTTGCGCTCTGGAAAGCATTTTTTGGCATTTCTTTTGACATTTATCCTCCTTTGATTTTTAAAGAGCTAGTCTAAAAATCATACATTATGTATTAAACATGTCAATCCAAGGATGTTTGAAAAAAGTAATAAAATAAGGGATAATAAGGTCATATTGCCGGTGTAGCTCAGGGGCAGAGCAATACTTTCGTAAAGTAGAGGTCGTGAGTTCGAATCTCACCTCCGGCTCATGAAATCATTAGATAAAAAATACGATCGTAATAATGCTCATCTCTCTATCTATGCTGGTGCTGGTGGTGATGATGCTAAAGATTGGTCGCATATGCTATTCAATATGTACCACAAATATGCTCAAAAAAGGGGCTGGAAGGTTGTTGTTACTGATGATTTACAACTAGAGATAAAAGGAGACTATGCTTACGGCAATCTTAAAAATGAAGTTGGTGTTCATCGTCTTGTTAGGATCTCTCCTTTTTCTTCTAAAAAACTACGCCACACCTCTTTTGCTTTGGTGGAGATAGTGCCAGAACTGCCTGAATTAGAAGCTGGTCAAATACAAATACCCGAGGACGATTTAAAGGTGGAGATGTCTCGCTCTAGTGGTCCGGGTGGTCAGAACGTTAATAAGCGTGAAACCGCTGTTCGGATAGTCCATCTACCAACCGGTCTTAGCGCTGCCTCTCAAGCAGAAAGATCTCAAATGCAAAATAAAGAAAAAGCCCTTAACCTCCTAAAAGCTCGCTTATTTAAGTTAATGGAGGAGAAGCAAGAAAAGGAGCTTGGTAATTTACGAACCAAAATAACCCCTGAGTGGGGAAATCAGATTCGCTCTTACGTCCTCCACCCCTATAAAAAAGTCAAAGATCATCGAACTGGCGTTACCGTCAATCAACCCGAGGATGTTTTAGAGGGAAAGCTTGATAAGTTCATAGAAGCCGAGTTAGAATTATAATCGCATGATTAACTTTATTAACGTTTCTAAAATATATAATAGTAATTCTGCCGCTTTAGATAACGTTTCTTTCAAAATCAATCCTAAAGAATTTGTCACCCTGGTTGGTAAATCTGGTGCTGGAAAATCAACCATTATTAAACTTCTTATCGGTGAAGAGAAGGCGACTCGTGGCAAGGTTCTGTTTGGCGAGCATGAGATTGGTAGATTGAATCACAAAGATATTCCTTTTTTGAGACGTAAGATTGGTATTGTTTTTCAAGATTTTCGTCTCCTTCCTTTAAAAACCGCCTATGAAAATATTCAATTTGCTATGGAGGCTAGTGGAAAAACCAAGCAAGAAATAGATGAGGTTATTCCACAAGTCTTAGATATGGTTGGTTTAGCTGATAGAGTTAATAACTTTCCTCATGAACTATCAGGAGGTGAGAGACAGCGGGTAGCTATTGCTCGATCCATGGTCAATCGACCAGCTTTAATAATTGCTGATGAGCCAACTGGTAATCTGGATCCTGGTAATACCTGGGAAATTATTAATATTCTTTTAAAGATTAATGAGCTAGGAACTACCGTGTTATTAGCCACTCATAACAAAGATATTATCAACAATCTTGGTAAAAGAGTTATCAGTATGGATAATGGTAAGATTATAAGGGACGAGAAAAAAGGACGTTATATTTTAAAATAAAATGACTACTATAATCTCTAGAATATTTAAATACGGCTGGAATAATTTTAAGCGTAATCGCTGGCTATCTGTTGCTACCATAAGCATATTATTATTAACCCTAACTATCTTCCAAGGATTGATTCTCTTTCGGGTAATGACCGAAACCGGTATAGCTAATTTAAAAAACAAGATCGACGTTAGTATATATTTCACCCCTGAAGCTAAAGAGGGTAGTATTTTGACCATTCAAAGAAGATTAGAGCAACAAGAGAACGTTAAGCAGGTAGAATTCATTTCGAGAGAGAAGGCCCTAGCTATGTTCAAAAAACGTCATGAGGACGACCCTACCATCAACCAAGCGCTACGAGAATTAGATGATAACCCTCTTGCCGCCTCATTAAATGTCAAAGCTAATAATCCTAATGATTATTCTGATATCGTAGCCTTTTTGGATAAGCAGGCAACTTGGCAGCCGGTTATTGAAAAAACTACCTATCGCCAAAATCAATTGGTTATAGAAAGGCTGGGTAATATTGTTGATACGGCTGAAAAATTTGGCTTTGGCTTAACCTTGTTCCTATCAATTGCTGCTATTTTGGTAACTTTTAATACTATTAGCTTAGCTATCTATTCTAACAGAGAAGAATTGGGGGTAATGAGGCTGATGGGATCGCCTAACAATTTCATTGTCGGCCCTTATGTTGTCACTGGTATTATTTATAGCGTCATCGCAGCTATTCTTAGTATGGTTATCATTTGGCCTATTGTGGGCTTTGTATCGCCCTATCTTAAGTTCTTCGTTTCCGATACTAGTCTCGCTAGTTATTACGCTAACAATTTTTGGAAGCTAGCTAGTTATCAATTGGTTTTTGGAGTGTCTTTGGGAGTTGTTTCTGCTCATGTAGCTATTCGAAAATATTTAAAGATCTA
>CAYSNH010000001.1:0-194079 GCA_964432405.1 uncultured Candidatus Saccharibacteria bacterium | reverse complement strand
TTAATTGATTAAACTCCCCTGGTATTTTCAAAGGCCATTTAGAAAATGCTTTTTTATTATAAAGAAAAGTCTCAGCAACAACACCCTTAGTGGCTTGTATAGAGTTTTTATCTTTAGCATTGATAAATACTTTTCCTTGAGGAGCTATGTTATTTAAATATTTGTTAAAACCATTAATAACGCCTTGAAGATTTTCAAAGGTGTCTAAGTGCTCCTTATCTATATTGGTAACCGTAACAATTGTTGGCTTGTATTGATGAAAGGAATTATTCCATTCATCAGCCTCTATAATAAGGTAGCGACTTTTACCTAAACGAAAGTTACTACCACCAAACTCTTTCAAGCGCGTACCTACGATAACGGTAGGGTCTAAACCTGCCTCAATCATCATCAGAGATAATAAAGCAGTGGTGGTGGACTTACCATGACTACCAGAGACAGCTAATGTAATATACTGCTTGGTCAACTCCCCTAATGACTCAGCGTAGGTAAGGGTTGGGATCTTAAATTTTTTTGCTTCTTTTAATTCCGGATTATTTTTTTTAATCGCTGAAGAATAAACCACTCTATCAAAATTATTTTTAATATTTTTAGATTTGTGTCCGATAAATAAATCCACCCCTTCTTTTTTTAAGGAGTCTGTAATTTCTGATTTAGCAAGATCAGATCCACTAACTTTATAGCCCTGTGAGAGATGGTATCGAGCCAGGGAGCTCATACCTATTCCTCCTATACCAATAAAATAAATCCTGTTCATATTTTTGAGCCACCCGTCGGATTCGAACCGACGACCTGCTGTTTACAAAACAGCTGCTCTGCCGCTGAGCTAGGGTGGCTTATGCAAAATAATTAATAACACGATATTAGTTATTTGTAAAAGGTTATTGAAATGATTTTTTGTTGCATCTATACTTTTGGTATGACACAAGAAGAACTTAAAAAATATAAAGATAGTCTAGAGAGTAATAAGAAGGAACTTGAAGGGTTGATTGCTAAGACTCCCCTTGTTGAAGATATGGGAAGTGACACAGAAGGCACTTCGTTTGATCAAGAGGCTGATGAGGCAGAGGCAATGGTTAATAATGCTGCTATTAGAGATTCTCTCAAGGAAAGATTAAAAGCCATCGATAATGCATTAGAGAAAATCGATAAAGGAGAATACGGCAAGTGCGAAAAATGCAATGAAGGGATCGATGAAGAAAAGATAGAGATCTCTCCCGAATCAAGTCTTTGTAGAAATTGTAAATAAATTATAACCAAATAAAAGCCCCCCATTTAATAAGGGGGTGTTTTTTTAGTTCATGGAAGGAGGACTTTGATCCCATGATTCTGATTCATCACTCTCTTCATCTACTGAGCCAATCAGGCAAATAAAAGGGGTTTGGGAATCACTGTCGCCTTCTATCCTCAGACTTGTAGTAGTGCCAATCCTAATCTGATCTAAGGGCGTATCGCCAAACTCTTCCTTTATAATCTCAATCAAAGTGGAAGCGGAGAATCCTTCGCCTGTCTCCACATCAGCTTTGATAAAAATCGTGATATTAGTTTGGTAACTTTCTTTTGGTAATTCACCCAAGCCCTTTATGAGCCTCAGCATCTCTTCACGATGATTTTCGAATAACATAAGTTCCTCCTAAGCAATCAACGAGTTTCAAAGTACTTTACTAAACTTTATATAAGTAAACGGAATAAAACAAATTTGTTTATATATTTTATATAGCTTATAATAAAAATGTTTCACAGTGAAACATTTTTATAATTACGCAGCAATGGCAGACGTCTACCATCCTTACGTAAATGAAATTATCAAAAGACTACATACTAGGAATTGCCGAAAGTAAGGCAATTTTTACTTTTTCCGGCAATGGGACAAAAAAGATCCCTGCCTTTTATTTTGTAATGGAGGCTAAAGATAAAGAAATGGTTAAAGAAGTTAAGCTATATCTAGGTTTAAAGAATAAAATATACGTACACGATCCTTATAAAAAAGATGGGGCAAAAAGAAAAAGTTCGGCAAAAATAGCTGTAAGGGATTTCAATCAAATAAAAAACATAATAATTCCATTCTTTTATAACCAATTAAAGGGGAGTAAGGGAAAGGAATTTATTAGCTGGCTCAATAAAATAGGGAAGGATCCTGCTGTTCCAAAGCTTTATAAGCTATTTTACAGACTACATAGGACAGGTTATTGGAAAAAGTAGGGGAATTTTTTATTTTTTTTACGTAAGGATGGTAGACGTCTACCACCGAAAATAGCTGTTTTTGGCAAAATCGCGAATTCTTATAGGTTTTATGGGCATATCGGGTTTTCCAAAAAACACTAAAAAAAGACCCATGTTTGACATTAAAAAATGATATTTGTCAATTTTTGAAAACCCGATAGCTCGATAAAATCTACAATATTTTAAAAAACAGGGGGTGTCTACCACTGTCTACCAAAGTGTCTACCATCTAGGCCGTGGTAGACACTTAAAAATAAAAAAGACCCCGATTGGGGTCTGGTCTTTGTTAAGATGGCTTGATTACAACACAAGCACTATTCTGAGAAAGATACTTTTGAGCCACCTCTCTCAATTTGGCACGACCTCCTCTTCTGAGGTATTTGTTGATCCTCTCTCCCCTTTCATGCAACCTTGTTAAATCAAGATCTCCATTTGAAACGCTTGCTACAATTTCATCCATGAGCAAGGAAGGACATCTTTTAAAAACCTCCATGAACTCACTGTCGTACATAAAACCAATACAATCTTCAGCCTCCGACCTACTAACAAGCTGATCGCATAGCAAACGGCATTGATCGCGAAAGGCTCTTATTCCGACTCTTACAAAACTCTGGTCAATGGTAGCAAAGTGAAAACAAAATAATCCGTGAGCAAAAGTCCTTTCTGTTAATACCGGTGATCGATAAGAACCTCCTGACCAAGACTGGTTCTTAGTCCTTATCTCTCCATACATCCGTCTAGAAAGAATTCTAGCAAGGATATCGATAGCCTCAGCATCTTTACTAAGATAGGTTTCGGTAGGGAAGCCTATAGCAACATGATACTGATGAATACCTGGCCGAACAACGACCTTCCTTTTTGGCTTTTTAAGAACGTACGAATCAGCATTGTACCTAGTTCGAAAACTAGGATTATAATGCCTCGGCTGATTAACCCAATCTCCCAACTCTCTTTCAATCAACCTTGCAACTTCCGAATGACTAGGTCCCAAATAAACAACGAACGCATTCTTAGGGACATAGTATCTTTGAATATGCCTATTGATATCAAGAAGAGAGGAGCGGCGAACATCGCTCATTCGGCCATCGATTGGATTTCGAGCAGTAAACCTTTTAGGAAAAAGGAGCTCGCAGAATAGATCCTCTATCCAATCTACCATCGAATCTCGTGCCATCAGAAAATGTTCTTGATTGACACTAGCTTTCTCTGAATCACAGACTGATTTAGAAATAACCGGTTCCTTAATCATGCAAGAAAACATGTTGAAGAGGTTTCGATTGTGAGATTTTTTTATACTGTCCATTGGACCAAATGTAGTAGCTGTCCTACCAGTAGTAATCCAAGCTAAATCACTATAGCCAATAGTTCTGTGCATAATCGATTCAACCTGCTGAGGATTATGCTGTTTTGATTCAGCGCATATAACATGCTCCGTTAGATGTGAGAGACCTCTACGGTTAGGAGGATCGTGAATAGAGCCAGCCATGATAACAATCAAGGCCAACTCCTTTGATTCACTACTATCATTTTGACTATAAAACCTTAAGCCATTTTGAAGACGACCACAGTGAACTTTGTAACAGTCTTTCATAAACCAACTCCTTTATTCGGTTTGTTAATGAGCTCTAAGAAAAGATTATAAAAGAATATTGTATTATTAGTCAACAATAAAAAAGCGCCTGCTGTTAAGCAAGGCGCGGGGAAAGAACAGGAACCTGAAGATCATGCTGACAGACTGTTAAAGTAGTCTACCAAGTGCTGAACTTCTTCGGTGAAATCCTCTACTCTTAAACTGTTTCTGAGCATGATCCAGACATCATGATTTTCAGTCGGTACCTTAAAGAATCGAAACAAAACCATTTGTCCATCATCCAGACGACCATTGACGTCTCCAACCCACATCCTTCTGCTCTCAGAATCGAGATGAAGTGCGAGCTTGTGTTTGCCTACATCCAAAACCAAAGCTTCTCCACCAGGGACCAACGTGATTTGTGTAGACTCCGTTCTAGTTAGCATCCTAGACAGATCTCCTTCCTTAAAAAGAACTAAAAAATCTTCACCAACACCGGCAAAGATGTTTTTATATCATAAACCAACAAATTTTAATTGTCAAGTAAAAAGCAATTGTGGGCGCTGAGGGTATCGAACCCCCGACCTACTCGGTGTAAACGAGTCGCTCTACCACTGAGCTAAGCGCCCTGTGGGCCTGCCTGGATTCGAACCAGGAACCACCAAGGTATAAGCTTGGCGCTCTAACCATTGAGCTACAGGCCCTTGCGGCATTTATTATACCGCAAGCTTGTTTAATTGGAAAGGTTCCAATATACCATAAAACTCTTCTTGTTCAAGGACCTCCTTCTGAAGAAGGGCGTCGGTAACAGCTTGAAGAACTTCTTTGCGATCTTCTAAAACCTTCTTAGCAGTCTCGTAAGCGTGAGTGATAAAGCTTTTAACCTCAGCATCAATCTTAGCTGCTACATCTTCAGAATAGTTTTTGTCAGATGCTATGTCTCTGCCTAAGAAAACCATATCACTACCTTCTCCATAAGCGATTGGGCCTAGCTTTTCACTCATACCATATTTGGTAACTAGTTTTCGAGCCAGACTAGAAGCTTGCTTAAGGTCGTTGGAAGCACCAGTACTCATCTCACCAAAAATTATCTCTTCAGCGGCATAACCACCCATCATAGTAGCTAGGTCGGTTAAGAATTGAGAACGAGTTTTGAGGCTAGCCTCTTCAATGGGAAGCTTAAGAGTGTAACCACCAGCAAAACCACGACTAATAATAGACACCTTATGAACTGGGTCAGAGTTCTCTAAGCTAGCAGCCACTAAAGCATGGCCAGCTTCGTGGTAAGCGGTTATTTTACGCTCTTTGTCTGTAATGACTCGGCTACGACGCTCTGGACCAAGCAAGACCTTTTCTACTGACTCGAGCAAGTCTTGTTCGGAAACAATCTTTTTATCATTACGAGCAGCTAATATAGCAGCTTCATTAACCAGGTTAGCTAAATCAGCACCAGAAAAGCCAGGAGTTCTAACAGCAACCTTTTTAATATCAATACTTTCTTCAACTGGCTTATCTAACATGTGAATTTTTAGGATAGCCTCACGATCTCTGATATCAGGAAGATCTAAAACAACCTGTCGATCAAAACGACCTGGTCGTAGCAAAGCTTTATCAAGAACATCTGGTCGGTTAGTAGCAGCAATAATGATAACTTGTGTATCTCTTTCAAAGCCGTCTAACTCGACTAAGATCTGATTAAGAGTTTGCTCTCTTTCGTCATGACCTCCACCAAGACCCGCGCCTCGTTGACGACCAATGGCATCGATCTCATCAATAAAGAGAATAGCCGGGGCAGCTTTTTTAGCAGTAGCAAAAGCATCACGAGTTCGAGAAGCACCCACACCAACAAACATCTCTACAAACTCTGAAGCTGAGATAGAGAAAAACGGCACATTACTTTCACCAGCAACAGCTCTAGCCAATAAAGTCTTACCAGTCCCTGGAGATCCCATTAATAGAACACCTCGAGGAATCTTAGCACCAATATCTAAGAATTTTTTTGGATTTTTTAAGAACTGAACCACTTCTTGTAATTCTTGTTTAGCTTCTTCTAGACCAGCAACATCTTTAAAGGTGATTTTGTCTTTTTTCTGTGGAGCAAAAAGACGAATATTAGCCTTGCCGAAAGTAAAGGCTTGAGAAGCTCCTTGTTTAGCATTTTTAAACACTAACCAAAAAATAAAAAGAATGATTATAATAGGTAAAAGGGAGGGGATAAGAATGCTAGCCCAAAACTTCAAGCCAGACTCATCTTTAATTTCTAAAGAGATTCCGCTTAATTGACCTGATTCAACACCATAGTTCTTTAAAGTCTCACTCAAACCTAAGCCAGCCTCCTTACGAGCCACAGCTTTTGTATCATCTTTTAGATCGATCTCTAGTTTTTCTCCAGCAACAATAATTTTGGAGACCTCTTGTTTATTAATTTTAGTAACCAGCTCATCTAAGGTTAGAGAGGTTGGTTTAGTAAACGAACCAGAAACCGCGGAAAAGGCTATCGCAACCACTAAAAGAGTGGTGATGGCCCAAATAATATTCTTATACAACATTTTCATAGTAATATATAATAAAATTAAATTAGTATTTAGTCAACTGCTGCTATATATATGATAGACTTATAATATGACTATTGATCAATTACTGCAAGAATATCTGGATTATATAGAGATTGAGCGTGGTCGCTCACCTAAGACTCGTAACAATTACGAGCAATATCTTGTTGTCTTCTTTGAGTTTGCCAAGATTAAGAATTATCAGGACATCTCATTAGATAATATAAAAAAGTTTCGTCTTCATTTAGCTAGAACAAACTTAAAGAAGGTGACTCAAAGCTATTATATTATAGCTTTACGTAATTTTCTTAAATATTTAACTAAAAAAGATTATAAAACCATATCACCAGATAAGGTTGAGCTGCCAAAAATACCTCAGCGACAAATAGAGATAATTGATAATAGTGATTTAGAAAGATTAATGAGTGCGCCTGAGGGGAGTGATCTAAAAAGTTTGCGCGACAAAGCTATCTTGGAAACACTGTTCTCTACCGGCCTTCGTCTTTCAGAGCTCTGTGCTTTAGATAGGTATATAAATTTAGAAAAAAAAGAGGTGACGGTAAGGGGGAAGGGGGAGAAACTACGCCTCGTCTTTATTTCTGATAAAGCTAAAGAAGCTATAGAAAGTTATTTGAATAAAAGAGGTGATACTTTAGAGGCTCTTTTTATTAGCTTAATGAAAGAGAAAGCTATCGGAAGAATAACCCCTCGCTCAGTACAGCGATTAATAAATTTCTATGCTCGTAAAGCAGGCATTGTTCAGAAAAAAGTATCTCCACATACATTACGTCATCAATTTGCCACTGATCTTTTAATGAATGGGGCGGATTTAAGGTCTGTTCAAGAAATGCTGGGTCACAGCAACATTTCTACCACCCAAGTTTATACTCACATAACTAACAAGCAACTAAAAGAAGTGCACAAAACCTTTCACGATAAAAAAGAGTGAGATAAAAATAGAACATTTAAAAGTGTGGGCGAGGGGAGACTCGAACTCCCACGAGCGTAAGCTCAATAGGTCCTAAACCTATCGCGTCTACCAATTCCGCCACTCGCCCTTTACGGGTTTCTTTTTTTATAATATAATATCACAAATCAGAACTTTGACAAGTATCCTTATTTAGGAGAATAAAGATGGTTAAACGAAATCCTCATGGAACAGAGAAGAACCAGGAAAGAGAGGCAAGGAAGAGAAAGAAAAAGGAGAAGCGTAGAGAAAAACGGGAAAGAAAGAAAGCCCAAAAGAAAGGGAGGTTGAAATGAGTAACTTGGAAGATGATTATCGATTAACAACCTGGTTGTTGGACAATTTTTTGAAAGTCCTGCTAATTAGCGCTCTGATAGGATTAGGAGCTCTAGCATATCATTCTTCACAAACGGGAAGTGATCTGCTGGGAATAACTATGCCCTGGATGGGGTGGAGTGGAATGGTGATTTTTATCATTTACTGCTCGATCATCAAAGTACCCTCTATTCACTTCGGTGAATACAGAGTCTTTGGCGAAAGAACTGGCAGGAATGTGAGAGAAGGAATTCATTGGTGTTGGATATGGCAAAGAGTCTATATCCACGATGCCTCTGTTAAAAGCCTTGGGATAAAAGAAAGCTTTACAACTCTAGACGAGATAGAGGCTGAGCTTGAAGGATCCGCTCAATACAGAGTTGACGACCAAAGGGCCTCTAAATTCGCGGGGCTGTCTGAAGCCGCTATCAAGCAGGGCTTGGGAGATTTAATTAGTAGCGAGATTGGTATCATTGCCGGACGTCACAATTACACGGCATTTATACAAGATCGTGAAATCATACAGTTGGTCATCAACTGCATCCTATGCCTTGAAATTATTCCTCATCGTGATTTCGAAGAAATCAGGAAAGAGGATGAGGCGTCTTTTGATCAAAAGGTTGCAAAGTACAATGAAGATCACGACAGCCAGATTCTTACCGATGCCTGCTGCATCCCTCCAGAATCCAGGATCGCCTTCTACAAACTCTTTTACCGAGAAATAAAAGAGTGTCTTGATAAAGAGCTTGTTGAAAAAGATAAAAACTCTGATGTCGAAGAAAGATATGCTATCGACATCGATCATTTTGCTCTATCCAGCGTTAAATGGACTGAAGAATTCCAAAAAACTATGGAAAAGCGCCAACGAACTGGAAAAGAAACGGCGGCTATCCTAGAAACAATGAGTCGGCTAAAGGGATTTGAAGAGATTCCTGAAGCTACAAGAATGAATTTGGCTCTAGCTATCAATGGTCAAAGCAGACACCAAACTGTGGCGATTGATGGTAGTGAGTCCGCAACAACTATTCTCAGACCAGATCTTGCTGACTCTGGCTCTGATTGACAAATATAGCTAAATGTGCTATATTAAGGACAGTAAATTAACACTGTCCTTTTTTATTGGAAAGGAGGCCGTCATGGCCGATACTGCAACAACGACCCCTCTTGGAGGCGTAAAAGCTGGCGCAAAATGGCTTATTGGAGCCATGCTCTGCATCTGCTGTCTTATGATGGCAGCCAACTACCTTCCAGGTATCTGGAAGGAAACGAGTGAGTTTTTTGAAACCTCGGAAAGTCCGAGTCAGCAGATTCAAAAAACCTCTGAGAAGACTCCGTTCAACCAAGAAGTCTTGTTTGTAGGAAGTTCTTCAAAGCCAACTTCTACGAAAGTAAAGTTGGACAACGAAGAGTGGTCTTCGCCCATTGAGCTGCAACCAGGACTATTCCAATACATACAGATCGTCCCTCCTCCAGATGGTCAGGTAGAGATACTTGATCCTGATAGAGATCGGATCTTTCTGTTAAAGTGGAGTGATCTACAAAATGGTAAGATCCTGGAGTTAGGGTCCTTAACAACCTTCCAATTGCGTGGAGAGGGTGCAGCTACTGTTCGTACACTGCTATCGCCCTAAACAGAGAATAGAGGGTATGTGAACGACAAAGCCCCTGCTAGTTAATAGCAGGGGCTTTTTTATTACGTTAAGAAATATTTTAACTAGCTTGTAACAGCTGTTGAATAATAGGAGTGATGGAATAGGCTAGAAGCACGATTGCTATTCCGATAGCTGCTGCGAATAAAGCTTTTTTAGCTGCCCCAACCTTACCCTCATCTCCTCCAGAGGTGATATAAAGAAAGGCTGCCCATAATACTAATATAATAGCTAAAATTAAAAGAATATTTTGGATCCAACCTATAGCTGTATTCATTGCGTCAATAACACCCTCAATACTCTGAATACGAGAAGCTGACTGTCCAGACTGACCACCTACATATCCTGATCTAAAAGGCTGAGCAAATGACAGCAAAGGAAGGGAAGATGTGGCAATGATAGACCACTTCATTAATTTGTTCATTAATTTAATACAATAAGATTTCCTTAACGACCTTTCATTACTATTTTAACCGATTGTTTAGTTTCAACAATTAGTATCCTGTTAATAACTGTTGAATTATAAAGGTAATTCCTCTTGATAGAAGCAAAATACCATAACCAACAGCAGCCCAAAGAATAGTCTGACGAGCCTTAGTTATCTTATCTGGACTACCGCCAGATACTATAAATTGATAACCAGCCCAAAGAATCATAATAACCACTACTGGGGTAGCTAAAATAAGTAAGCCATTAATGACTCTATCAAGGATGAGCTGCAGATTACTATACCCGCCTAAAGGGCTGGTAAAAACTATATCGCCGCCGCCAACTGGAGAAATCTGTCCGGCTCCAACTGGAGAAATCTGTCCGGCTCCAACTGGAGAAATCTGACCACCACCAGAATCATCAATCATCATATAGTGATTTCTAGCAAAAGCTGTCTGAACTTGAAGAAGTTTTAGTAAGATTACTTTCATTATATTAATAATACCAGATTATTATAGTAAGTGACTATTCTTCCGGATAAATCATTCTTATATGCTCTTCACTATAGCCAAA
This sequence comes from uncultured Candidatus Saccharibacteria bacterium, assembly GCA_964432405.1. Lineage (GTDB taxonomy): Bacteria > Patescibacteriota > Minisyncoccia > UBA6257 > UBA11618 > UBA11618. The sequence goes on along the minus strand of CAYSNH010000001.1, from coordinate 183,801 downwards.
TTCTCTAGCTTCTTGTGCGCTACTAACATCACCATGCCTACCTGGCCCTAGTGATTGAGATCGAGGTTTAGAAGGGGTGTTAAGTTGAGTGCAGCGAATAGAATGCCAAGGCAATGGAGCGCCATAAAATCTATTGCCGCCAGTAATGATGAGAAATACTGTACTAACTATAACCCAAGCTCCAAGTACGATGGCTAGACCAACGACAGCAGCTTGAATAACTTTTTTACCACTAGACAATCTATCAGAAGATCCGCCGGCTGTAATGACAAGGAAGGCTCCCCAAATTATAAGAATGATAGCTAAAAAGGGAGCCAGACCAGCTAAAAATTTAACTATATTATCAAGCATCTTTATTAAGTCACAAAAAGTACACAGTCTTTCTATATTGTTAGGGAATAATCTTCCCGTACACTGAGGAACTATGTGTGATAAAAATTGAGGCATTTAAAAATTAGCGACGAGACATTAATTGAGTAATCTCTGATTCAGCTTGTCGAAGAGCTTGATCAGTTCTTAACCTACCTTCCATTACCGATTCTATCATCTTAGAAAAAGATACCTCAACCGCTCTATTGTCTATCTGAGGCCAAGAACGAGCTGTTAGAGCCTGTTTAGCGAAAATTCCTAGCTCTGGATCATTAAGTTTCTCTTTGATACTAGAACGAAGAGCTGGTGGCATACCTGTGCTAGATAGATAGATGTTAGATGCTTTAGGATCGGTAGTAACATGTATTATAAACTCCCAAGCGGCCTGAGGATTAAGTGATGAATTGGAGACTGCTAAGCCATAATAGTCGGCGTAGCTAACTTCTGGACCCGGAGTAGCAGGATGCGGAGCAGACGCAACGCCAAAACTCAAGAAAGGAGAGCGCTGCTTAATATCAAAAGCCTGAGCTCTATAATGAAGCATCATTGGTAGCTTGCCTTCAGCAAACAAGTCAGCTGAAAAAGGCTGATACTTATTCCACGTATAAAAATCATCGTTAGGATTACTAAATCTCAAATAATAATTAAAGGCTTGTCGTCCTCGACTAGCAAAATTAGCTTGAGTGAACCTGCTATCAACCATTGGGTTGCCGGTTTGTAGAAAGAGTAAGTTTAAAATATCAGTGGCTCGACTAATATTTCTAGATGACCCTCCAATAGCTGCTCCCGGCTGGAACAAGTTACCAGCCCTATCTTTCTGACGAGTTTTTAAGACCGTGTCCTGAAACTCTAACCAAGTTCGAGGAGGGATAGCTATGCCTTTAGTATCAAAAATTTCTTTATTGTAATAAAGAGCAAGGGTGTCTATATATAAAGGAAGGGAGAAAACGACTTCACTAGGAGCAAAGTCTTGTCTAACGACGGTAGGGAAGAGCCTGTCTACCTCACTAATGTTAAATCGCTCTGTGCCAACGGGAGTTATCTTATCAAAATGCTTTGGCAACCAGGTGCTGTGGAACATAAAAACATCTGGACCAGTACCAGCAGCTAACTGATTAACTAAAACATCTTCATAATTATTAAAATTAATCTGCTGATACTTAACTTTTATATAAGGAAACCTGTCATTAAAATTTTTAATTACAGGAGAAAAGACCCGACGATCTTCAAAGCCCATTAAATTCAAAGTGACCTTCTCTTGGTCCTTCTTAAAAATACCCGGTATTATTCCAAAAAAAGCAAAAATTGAAATAACGACCAGTAACAATACTAGACTGACTATTATTATTTGATTACGAGATAAATTTAGAGGCATATTGCACCGATAATATTATCACCGGCTCGTAAGCTCATAATCTTAACCCCTTGAGTTGCACGACTAGCAGAACGAACAGAACTAATCTTTGTTCTAATCATCTGACCCTTTGCAGACAAGACGAAGAGGTCTTCTTCACCATTGATTAAGTGAGCTGAAATCAATTGGCCGGTCTTACTAGTTATTCTAGCAGTTTTTATACCAAGACCGCCACGTTTCTGAATCTTATACTGTGCAATACTCGTTTGCTTACCATACCCCCTATCCATTACCACCAATAATTTAGCCTTCTTAATGTGTTCGTCATTAATAATATTAAGTGAACTAACTTCATCATCCTCCTTGAGACGAAGAGCGGCTACTCCAGCGGCAGTTCTACCCATAGCTCTGACTTGAGATTCTTTAAAGCGAATAGCCTGACCTTGTCGAGTGGTTAAAATAACATTGTCTTTACCAGAAGACAGTCTAACCCAACTCAAGAGATCATCTTTCTTTAGAGAGATGGCAATGATTCCGGTCCGCCTCACCTTATCAAAATCTTTTAGAGAGGTTTTTTTGATGACTCCTTTTTTGGTAGCCATGATTAAGTAACCATCAGACTTATCTTGATAGGTAACCATGGCACTAACTTTTTCTGTAGGAGGGATTTCTAAGAAGTTTTGAATTAATTTTCCTTTAGCAGTTCTACTTGAAGAAGGAATCTCCCAAACCTTGGTTTGGAAAACGCGCCCTTTGTCTGTAAAGAAGAGTATGTTGTCATGAGTATTAGCGATAAGGAGATGCTCAATGAAATCTTCTTCTGCAACATCTGAGCCAATTAGCCCTTTACCACCTCGATGTTGAGATTTATATGCAGTTGGAGAAACTCTTTTAATATAACTACCTCTTGAGCGGGTAATAATAGTTTCTTCAGACTTAATAAGGTCGGCATCGCCTAAAGACTTTAGGCCCGTGGCAACAACTCGAGTTCTTCGCTCGCCACCATATTTAGCCTTAAGACTCTTTAAGTCATCTTTAATAATTTTAAGAATTTTTTTAGGATCTTTTAAGATAAGCTCTAATTCTTTAATGATCGCTTTCTTTTCTTTAAGCTCGTCATTAATTTTTTTATTCTCAAGAGCAGCTAAACTCTGCAATCTCATATCTAGAATTGCATTAGCCTGAATCTCGGAGAATTTAAACTTGGTAATTAAATTCTTACGAGCATCATCTCTATTTTTAGATTTTTTGATCGTAGCAATAACCTTATCAATCACTGACAAAGCCTTGGAAAGCCCTTCTAGAATATGAGCTCTTTCTTTAGCCTTACGAAGATCAAACTCTGTACGCCTTCGAATAACAATTTGGCGATGTTCTAAGTAATATTTAAGAATATCGATCACTGACATGACTTGTGGCTGCAAACCATTAGCCAAGGCAATCATATTAAGATGAAAATCTTTTTGTAGTTCAGTAAATTTGAATAATTGATTTAGAACTCTTTGGGGGATAGTGTCTTTCTTGAGTTCAATCACAATACTCAAGCCATCTTTATCTGATTCATTACGAACATCTCTAATACCATCAATCTTTTTTTCCATTACCAAATTAGCAATCTTAACAAGCAAGTCAGAAACATTAACTTGATAAGGGACCTCTGTAATTTCAATACGGTCTTCTTTAATTTCAGTCTTAGCCCTACAAGTAATACCACCTCGACCAGAAAGATAGGCGGCGGTAATAGCTTTTTTATCATAAATAATTCCACCGGTTGGGAAATCGGGCCCTTTAATAAAGCTCATTAAGTCTTCACCAGTAGCTTTTGGCTTATCAATTAAATGAATGACTGCATCCGCTACCTCATCTAAGCTGTGAGGTGGAATGTTGGTAGCCATACCAACAGCAATACCCATAGCACCGTTTAACAGAAGGTGGGGTAGTCTGGCTGGTAAACAAACGGGCTCTTTTCGACTAGCGTCATAGTTCTCTTGCCAATCAACAGTCTCTTTTTCAACATCAAACAAGAGCTCTTCAGAAACTCTAGCCATCTTACACTCCGTATAACGCATAGCAGCTTGAGAATCTCCTTCAATAGAACCCCAGTTACCTTGTCCAGTTATAAGAGGGTAGCGAAGAGAGAAGTCTTGTACCATTCTAGCCATCGCATCATATACCGCATTATCACCATGAGGGTGGTAACGCCCTAAAACCTCACCAACAACATTAGCTGATTTTCTCAACTTAGCACCTGGATTCAAACCACTATCCCACATAGCCCAAAGAATGCGTCGCTGTACTGGCTTAAGACCATCACGCACATCTGGCAGAGCTCGAGAGACGATAACCGACATCGCGTAGTCTAGGTATGACTCACGTAATTCTTCGGTAATTTCTATATCTTCTATTTTTGATTTTTTTATTTCTTTTTCCTTAGCCATATTATGGTAGCTGTCTATTAGGTAATGGTTTTATCTCTTTATAAATAAAATTGTGTTCGTCCTTGTTAATTGAAAACTTATTTTCAGACTTGGTCTTGTCACTGAAATAAACATAACTGTTAGCTAATCCTGTTGTTGCCTTATCACCAACTACTGATGCGCCGGCAAAGAAAACTTTAAAAAATCCTGGTTTTTTTTCTTGCATCGGATTAACCGCAGTTATACTAGCGGTGGTAAAGTTAAGATACACCGCCCAAAGACCAATGACAATAACCGAGCTAATACTAGATAGGATAATTAGCCACTTTTTTTTAGTATTCTCATCGGACTCTTGAATCCTAGAAATAAAACTTTTTATATCTTTACTCATTTCAATTGAACAAGCTGCATGTCTTGATTAGCTAAATCTTTCTTTTTTAAAGTAATCTTCTCCTGCTTATTAGCCTTCAGACCTAACTCTTTACCAATCTCCTCAGCCTTGCCACTAACCACTACCACCATCTTTGGTTCTATTTGCCTAATAATCTTAGCTTTCTCACTATCACCATCGACAAATAAAATATCGATATCGGTTAAATCCTCAGAACTATGCATGCCCAAAAATCCAAGAGAAAGATTTTCAGCTTTAAGACGATAAATGAAAGGATGGAAGCCAACAATCTCCACCTCTTTGATTTCATACTCGCCAGGACCCTTAATAATGTGATCAGCAACCACCTTATCTTCGTTTGAAGTGGTTTTAATAAAGATATCCGCTTTAACACGAGCGGGAATCTTGTCTTTATAGGGTTCGATTATAATTGTAGTTCCAGAGGTTTGAATTCTAACCCCTCCTTCACCAAGAGAGTTAATAATCATAATTAATTTATGCTTCATTCTAGCACTTTTTTTGATGTAAAACAAGTTGCTTTTTTCATTGTTTTGTTCTATTATATATGAACACGTCTCTTTGAGAGATTATAGAACTTTAAAAAGAAAGGATTCGCAAATGACAGAGAGGCCATCACCAACACCAGAAGAAATTCACGCTGCATGCTTAAAAATTAGGGCCAGTTGGACAGCTAGAGAAGAGGCTCGAAGAGCGTGCGTTGATCAAGGCACAAAACCTTGGGTTGTGCCCATAATCCCAACCCTTAGCATGCCCTCAAGCGCTATTGGTCATACTGAAGATTATTAATTCAAGGACCCGGAAACGGGTCTTTTCTTTTATCTTATTAAATAAAGCTTGCTTTTTTTAAATAAAACCACTATAGTTTTGATATATTTTCTGATTATTATGTCAATTAATATTTCTAAAAAAGCCAGGTCTCCACTGGCTAACATTTTAAAAAATGACCCGGCAGCTATTGCTGTTTTGAAACAAAATGAGTTGGTAGAAGCAACTTATATTGGCAAAACTAATAAGGCCGCTTTTTTTGACCTTGGTCGTCGTGGCACTGGAATCATCTATGGTCTAGAGCTTATTAACGCCCAAGACACTATCAAAGAGCTCTCTAAAGGAGGTACTACTTTAGCCAAGGTCATAGAAGTAGAGAACGATGAAGGCTATGCTGAGCTATCTCTTAAAGAAACTCACAAGCAAAAAGCCTGGGAGGAGATGAAAGAGCTTAAAGATAGTGAAGAAACTATTGAGATAAAAATGAATATGGCTAACTCTGGTGGATTGGTAGGAGATATTAATAATTTAAAGGCCTTTTTGCCAGTTTCTCAATTAAGTGTCGATAACTATCCTCAGATTAATGATGGTGATCGATCAAAAATTCAAGAAGAGCTAGAGAAGCTTGTTGGTGAGACCTTAAAAGTTAAGGTGATTGATGTTAATTCTAGAGCTAACAAGCTGATCATCTCTGAAAAAGCCCTTACAACAGAAAATATAAAAGCGAAGTTAGTAAGCTATAAAGAAGGGGATGTCATCGATGGCATTATTACCGGTGTAGCTGACTTCGGAGTTTTCATGAAGTTTGCTAATGATCCAGATATTGAGGGATTGATACATATTTCTGAGCTTGATCACCGCTTAATTGAAAATCCAAAAGAGATTATCAAGATTAATGATTTAGTAAAGGCAAAGATTGTTGAGATTAAAGATGGTCGTGTATCTCTTTCTCTCAAGGCTCTAAAAGAAAATCCTTGGGATGAAGTAGAAAAGACTTATGAGGTAGGTCAGGATGTGAGTGGTAAGGTTAACCGCTTTAATCCATTTGGCGCCTTTATTAGCTTAGACCAAAATATTCAGGGACTTATTCATGTTTCTGAATTTGGAGGAGTTGAAGAAATGAAAAATCAATTAAAAGTCGACGAAGAATATAATTTCACTATTGAATTAATAAAACCTGAAGAGAAAAGAATTTTTCTTAAATTAAAAAAATAAAAAAATGCTTACACCACGTAAAAAGAAAAATATTATAAAAGAACACGGTGCTCATGAAAGTGATACTGGTTCAGCTAAAATTCAAATTAGCTTATTAACTAAACAAATCGAAGAATTAGTATCTCATTTGAAAAAACATCCTAAAGACGTTCACTCTCGAAGAGGTTTGTTAAAAATGGTTGGTAAACGTCGTCGTTTACTCCGCTATCTAGCAAGAACAGATAGCAAAACTCACAGCTCTCTAGTGAAGAAGTTAGGTTTATAATAATGATTAAAAACAAAGAGCAGAGAGTGGGTATTTTTATTGATATTCAAAATTTATACCACTCATCTAAAAATCTTTTTCAGGCTCGTGTTAACTATAAAGAGCTAATGAAAGAGTTGGTTGCTGGCCGAAGATTAATTAGATCAATCGGGTATGTAGTCAAGACAGAAAGTACTGTCGGTGAATCTTCTTTTTTTGATGCCTTAGAAAAAAGTGGCATTGAATTAAGAATGAAAGACATTCAAATCTTTCCTGGTGGCATGAAAAAAGCCGACTGGGATGTTGGTATGGCTGTCGATGCTGTTAGAATGGCTGATTCTCTGGATGTAATCGTCCTGGTGACTGGAGATGGTGATTTTGTTCCTTTAGTTGATTATCTCAAATGGGGATTAGGCAAAGGAGTTGAAGTGGCTGCGTTTGGTAGAAGCTCCTCTGGTCGTTTAAAGGAGGCGGCTGAGGAGTTTATTGATTTAGACAATAATCCTAAAATGATTTTGAAAAAGAAGATTGGTAGAATAACTAAAACTAGAACAAATAAAAAGTAAGATGAAATTAAACAGAAAGCAATTTTCCATTGATGTAGCGGGTAAGCCCCTAACTTTTGAAGTATCTCGGCTAGCCGAGCAAGCTAATGCAGCAGTGATTGGTAAGTATGGTGGAACCACTGTTTTGGTAACAGCGGTAATGAGTAATCGAGATAAAGATATCAACTACATGCCATTAGTCGTTGATTATGAAGAGAAGTTTTATGCTACCGGTAAGATTCTTGGTAGTCGCTACATGCGTAGAGAAGGAAAGTCTTCTGATGAAGCTACTTTGACTGGCCGAATGATTGATAGAACCATTCGTCCTTTATTTGATAACAACATTCGTCGAGATATGCAGATTATTGTCACTATCCTATCTTTTGATGGAGAGAATGATCCGGATTTTGTAGCACTAGCTACCACCTCCGTGGCTTTAGCTATCTCAGACATCCCTTGGAAAGGTCCTATTGGTGGAATTCGTGTAGCTAAGATTGGTGATAAATATGTGGCTAACCCAACCATCTCACAACTAGCTGAAGGATTTGATCTAGAGTGTGTTGTGACTGGCCCTAAAAACACTATCAACATGATTGAGTTAGAGGGGAAGCAAGTTCAAGAAGATGAAATTCAAAAAGCTTTTGATCTAGGTCAGAAAGAAATCAATAAATTAATTAAATTCCAGGAAAGTGTAGTTAAAGAGATTGGTAAAGAAAAGGCTGATGTTGAAATAAGCCAACCTGATCCTGAGCTAGTTAAAAAAGTGGAAAGCTTTCTAGAGGGTAAGTTAGAAAAAGCTATGTATGTAGCTGATAAAGACAAAAGTAAAGATAATTTGTCTGCTCTTCATAAAGAAATGACCGACATGTTAGAGGGTGAGGATCACGAAGAAAAGGACGTTGCTTTTGCTGGTAATATTTTTGAAGAAGCTTTGAATAATCTCTTTCACAAAAATATTGTTGAAAATGACAAACGACCTGACGGTAGAAAAATTGATGAGGTAAGAGATCTATACTCTGAAGTTGGATTATTTGAGAGACATCATGGTTCAGCTTTGTTTGCTCGAGGCAGCACTCAATCATTAGGGGTCACTACTCTAGCAGCACCAAGTGAATCTCAACAAATTGAAAGCATGGAATTTCAAGGCAAAAAGCACTTCTTCCTTCACTACAACTTTCCACCTTACTCCACTGGCGAAACCGGTTGGATGCGTGGTCCTGGAAGAAGAGAAATTGGTCATGGCGCTTTAGCAGAGAAAGCTTTGAAAAATATTATTCCTGATCAGTCAGAATTTCCTTATACTATTCGATTAGTGTCAGAAATCCTTTCTTCTAATGGATCTTCTTCAATGGCTTCTGTGTGTGCATCATCAATGTCCTTAATGGATGCTGGAGTACCAATCAAAAACCAAGTAGCTGGTATTGCGATGGGACTAGCTATTAATGAAAAAGGCGTCTATAAAGTCTTAACTGATATTCAGGGACCGGAAGATCATCATGGTGGCATGGACTTTAAGGTAGCTGGTACTAAAGATGGCGTAACCGCTGTTCAATTAGATGTAAAAGTTGATGGCATAACTTCTGAAATCATTAAAGACACTCTTGAACAAGCTAAGAAAGCGCGTCTTCATATATTAGATGCTCTAAACAAAGCTATTAAAGAGCCTCGTAAAGAAATCTCTAAATACGCGCCAACTATTACTATTACTAAAATAGATCCTGATAAAATCGGTGCTGTTGTTGGCTCTGGAGGAAAGATGATCAATAAAATTGTTGAAGATACTGGAGTTACTAGTATTGATATTGACCAAAGTGGTGAAATTTATATAACTGCTGGTACCGCTGAAGCAGCAGAGGAGGCTAAAAAAATCGTTGAGGATATAACCCATGACTATAAAGTAGGGGAGATTGTTGAAGGAAAGATCGTTAAGATCCTAGAATTTGGAGCGATCGTTGAATTTGGCTATAACTCTGATGGAATGATTCATGTTTCTGAGTTAAAAGACGGCTTTGTTAAAAAAGTAGAAGACGTTGTTAAAGAAGGTGAGTCTGTAAGAGCTAAAATCATTAAAACAGAACGCGGCAAGATCAGTCTTTCTCTAAAAGGGGTGTAATAATATCCACATTGACTAGTTGTTTATTGTGCTACAATAAACAACATGAACGGAGAACAAGAAAAGAATCCTTTACAAGATTCTTCACAAGGTGGTCCGCCTCCACCACCTCAACCCGAGATAAAAATGAGGTCTTTAGAGTCTGATGTAAAATCAGTCGAAGAAACTGGTGGTGGTATGCCTGAGCCAGAGATTATTAAGCCCTCTGAGATTGATGATATGGGTGGGCCTATCACTCCCCCAGAAACAACTTCTCCTAATGAATACAGTTCGCCAGGGGTGGTAGAGATGGAAGCCAAAGGAGGTGCTCGACGATGGTTAGTCTGGTTATTGGTAATAGTTTTAATAATTGGCGTAGCCCTACTTGGCTATAAATATGCTGGCCCACTTCTATTTCCTGAAGAGACTGCTGTAGAAGAGTCTGATACAGACACGACAGTAGAAGAGCCTATCGTTCCAGCCATAACTCACGTATCAGCTTTTGGTAATTCAGCTGACAATATTAGCTCTCTTAGTGTTAGTGATTATAACTTAATAGCTATCTTAACCACCTTACAAAATGAAGGAAGTAATGTTCTAGCAAATAATGAAGGAGAGGGATTAAAAGAGGTGACTTTCTCTATTGGAGGCAATCCAGCTAACAGTCATGACTTTTTAACTACCTTGCTACCAGAGCTTAAAGACTCTGATGCTGGAAACATGCTAAAGAATTCTTTCGAAAAAGACTTTACCAGTTTCCTTTATTACAACACTTCAAAGTTGGGTTACGGAACATGGCCTGGATATATCGTGCGACTTAGAAGTCCAGAAACAGCTGATTATGACTATGTTAGTATGAAAAAAATATTAGAAGAAATCGAGGGAGCTTCTATTAAAAATGTTTTTCTAACTCCGCCAGCCACTGATCCTAGCGACTTTAAAACTGGCCCGGTAGGAGATAACAATACCAGTCGCTACTCTTCCTTTGGTAGCGGAACGATAGCTTCATTTAACTACGGACTTATTGATGACTATCTAATAATCTCTACTACCTACAAAGGCTTCTTACAAGCGGTTGATGCGATGAGTAATTAATAGTTAATGGATTAAAAAAGACGCTTTCTCTTAAGCGTCTTTTTTATCTTCTTTTTCTTTCTTTTCCTGAGTCGGATCTTCCCAGGTAGCATATTCACATTCTGGATATTTAGAACAACCCCAGAATTTTCGCTTACCCTTTCTAGTAAAGCGTTGAATAACATCACCCTCTTTGCAATCCGGACATTTTAACCCGGTTGATTGAGGTCCTGAATCATCTCCCTCGACTTTTTTAGTATTCTTACAGTCAGGAAATCCTGAGCAGGCCATGAACTTACCATAGCGACCTGCGCGGATAACCATTGGCTTACTACACTTGTCACAGACCTCGTCAGTTTTTTCTGGTTCTGGTTTTTCGCTTTTCACTTCTTCGTATTTAATTTCTAAATTTTTAATAAAGGGCTTGTAAAAGGTAGCGATGATCTTATGCCAATCCTTTTTCCCCTCAGCGACATCGTCTAAATTATCTTCCATGTTAGCGGTAAAATCAATATCCACAATACGAGGGAAGTGGTTAACTAACATTTTATTAACGAGCTCTCCTATTTGAGTAGGAGTAAAACGACGATTTTCCTTTTCAACATAGTTACGCTCCTGAATAACAGAAATGATTGGCGCATAAGTTGAAGGCCTTCCAATACCATGCTCTTCTAAAGTTTTTACCAAGCTGGCCTCATTATATCGAGGAGGAGGCTCTGTGAAATGCTGATCGGCATCAATCTTTTTCAAAACTAACTTATCTTTTTCTTTAAGAAGTGGTAGATCTCTTTCCTCAAATTTTTGAGGCCAAACTTTTAAGAAACCATCAAACTGCAAAGTGCTGCCAGTAGTTCTAAGACCGTACTTACCAGCCTCTATCTCAACGGTAGTGCTAGCAAAAATAGCTTGTGGCATTTGAGAGCCAACAAATCTTTGCCAGATTATTCGATAGACCTTCTTTTCGTCACCGGCTAATTTAATTGACTCGGGATCATTAACAATATTAGTTGGTCGTATTGCCTCATGAGCTTCTTGAGCTGCTTTGGCTTTCTTCTTAAAGACGCGCGGTGCTTGTGAGGCATACTCTTTACCAAATTTTTCTAATAAATACTGCTTTGCAGCAACAGTTGACTCTTGAGAAAGATTAACTGAGTCAGTACGCATGTAAGTAATGTGACCCTTCTCATAGAGCTTCTGTGCCACGAACATAGTTTTCTTAGCTGTAAAACCTAAGCGACTAGAAGCCGCTCTCTGGAGAGTACTAGTAATGAAAGGAGGAGAGGGATTTCTCTTAGTCTCCTTGCTCTCAACCTTACTGATAACAAATTTTTCTTTTTCTAATTCCTTCTTTATTTTATCAGCGCTTTTATTTTCATTAACATCAAACTTATCAAGCGCTTTGCCATCTATTTTAACTAAGCTAGCTTCAAAATCCTTATCCTTATTTAATAAAGCATTGATACTCCAGTATTCCTCTGGCTTAAACTTTCTTATTTCTTCTTCACGCTCAACAATCAAGCGCAAAGCCACCGACTGAACACGACCAGCGGAAAGACGACGAGCTACCTTCTTCCAAAGAAAGGGGGAGAGCTTGTATCCCACAATCCTATCTAAAGCTCGGCGAGCTTGTTGAGCATCCACTTTGTCGACATCTATTCGACGCGGCTGCGAAAGAGCATCCTCGATAGCTTTTTTGGTAATTTCATGAAAAACGATACGTTCTACCTCCTCTCCTTTTAGACCTAATGCCTCAGCAAGATGCCAAGCGATAGCTTCTCCCTCTCTGTCCTCATCAGTAGCTAAAATAACACCATCGCTTTTTTTGGCTAACTCTTTTAAATGCTTGACCACCTTCTTGGCTTTAACAGGCACTAGATACTTTGGTTCGAAGTTGTGCTCAACATCAATACCTAAGGTGCTTTTAGGTAGGTCGCGAATATGACCAAAAGATGATTCTAATTGATAATCTTTTCCTAAAAACTTGCTTATAGTTTTGGCTTTAGTTGGGCTCTCAACAATAATTAATTTACTCATATTTGAAATATTTTGTTACAAAGATTCAAGTTTTATGTATTTATAATAACTTGTCAATTATTTTATTTAAAATTCATGGCATCTAAAACATCTTGCGCAGAGGTAATTGGATAAGCGCCCTGCTTAATCAGATTATTAGAACCAGTATAATTAGCATCAAGAATTGAGCCAGGAACAACGAAGACGTCTCTATTTTGCTCTAAGGCATGATTAGCGGTATTGAGTGCGCCAGAGCGCTTAGGAGCTTCGATAATTATTATACCCTGACAAAGCCCGCTAATTAAACGATTCCTCTCTAAAAATTGATGAGGAGCTATAGCATGCCCAGACTGATACTCTGATATTATCAGCCCATCATTGCGTATTATTTGAAAAGCCAACTCCTTATTCTCATCAGGATAAATTAAGTGAAGGCCGTGACCAAGAACGGCAATTGTCTTGGCAACACCTTTTAAACAACCTTCATGAGCCGCTCTATCAATTCCTGAAGCAAGCCCACTTACAACAACAACATCTTGCTGAGATAAGTCTTTAGCTAATTGACTAGCAATAGCTTGGCCAGCTTTAGACGCCTTACGAGTCCCAACAATGGCAATCTTTTTTTTATAATTAAACAAATCTTTATTGCCTTTAAAATACAAAATACCTGGACAAGAAGAAATCTCTCTTAATGATTGAGGAAAATTCGAATCTGATTGTTTTAAATAAGTAATCTCATTTGCTGTCATATAGTGTTATAATAATCTTATGCCAAAAGACTTCAAAAGAGTAATGACTGTTAATTTAAGTGTTATAGCAGCGGTTGTAGTAGTCTTGTTAATTTTAATTGCTTTATTGCGTGCCGACATAAATAGAAGAACTGCTAAGGTAGTTGAATTAAAAAATAAAGTAGCTCTTCGTTATAAGGCTATTGATTCTTTAGCTTCTTTACAGAAAGATTCTGAAAAGGCGCGCGTTGAAAAATTATCTTTAATTACGACTCTACCAATATCAGATAAATTGATCGATTTTCCTCGTAGTATAAATTCACTAGCTAAAAAAAATGATGTTGATGTAGGGTTTTCTTTTGGCAGAGAAGTTTTAGGCTCAGAAACTAAGCCTGGCTATCTCAGCTTCTCAATAACTGCTGACGCCCCTTTTGTTAATTGGTTAAATTTTGTTAGTAGTATTGAAAGAAGTCCTTATGTAGTCAGCTTTGATTCCTTTAACTTGGTCGGAGATGAAAAAAAGTTTAAATCAATAATCAATGGGAAAGTTTTTTCACAATAAAAAAGAGTTGATCTTCTGGATAATTGGCATCACTATTTTTGCATTAATAATTTTTTATGTCAGTCGATCGATGTCATTTTTAGCTAATAGAGCTAGCAAGGCATTTGGAGGAGACTTGTCAAAATCAGAAGAAATTGTTAAATTTAACCTCGATAAAGCTAAGCAACTAAAACGATAGTTGTTTAGCTTGTTTAATTTAGGGCATGTAGCTCAGTGGTAGAGCGCGTCTCTGATAAAGACGAGGTCGGAAGTTCGATCCTTCCCATGCCCACATTTAAATGGCCCTGTAGGGCTGTTTTTATTTGACATTTAAAAAATTTGGTGTAAAATAGTTTCTGATTGGGTTTTTAGAGCTATTGTAATTTAGCCGCCCAAAATTTTTAGCACCTTATTACGGAGAGTGTTTGTCATGACGACAACTTCAAAAAAAGATCTATTGATTGACAGGCCAAGTATCCTGTCCGAGAAGGCTTTTGTCTTGTACAACGAAAGGCTGGATGAGTTTGGTACTGCCAGAAAAGGCTTCTTGCCAATCAATGAGCTCAGACGCGTGGGAAATTGGCTGGCTGGTGGACCGGGGACTCTTTTGAGCCCCATCGACTTTGTTTGGCTTAACTGTGTTCAGCACACAAAGCCCATCAGAGAATTTTTTAGCGATCGACTACAAGATGTCGTCGCTAAAAAAATCGAGGAAGACAAGCACTTCAAACCACATGAAGTGGTTTGTCGGGAGACCGTTTTCAAAGGACGCTCCCCTGAAGAAGTGCTGCTTGAAATGGGAACTTCAAAAGAATCTGTCGAGCTCAAGCTTCGCGTCGAGCAGCTTGATGAAGAAATCTTGGACTTCCTAGTTCATGTTGATGGCGAAATGGAACAATGCCGTTTCTGTCCGGACACAGCACCTCGATTTCAACCAGTGGAAGCTTTTGTCATCAAGTATGAGAACTTTCTCGCTACTGGTGTCAACAGAAATGTTGAAGATGCTCTGTTTGTTTTGCGCAACGGGCAAAGAGCAACTACTGGATCGTTTGTGATTGGCCGACAGCCTATTGACCGCGGTTACAAGCTGGTAGCCAATCCTTTCCATGGCCACCATTTCTACTACTTCCGAGATGACGAGCTGATGATTGGAGAGGTTCGCGACAACATGACCAAAGGTCATTTGGGGAGAGCTCGTAAAGCGGCCTATCTTCAAAAGAATGCTCAGCTCATAAATGGGAGGAAGTTCCATCCCAACCTGGATCCGACCTTGGGCAGAAAGAGCGCTCAAAATGAGATTGACACTTTTAACCAGAGCAAGGCTGAGGCTCACACAAGTGAGGTCAGTAAAAAAATGATGGAGGAAGTCTTTCCTCCATCAAGACTACCCGGCGGTCTTGGAGCTACCGCCAGCAAAGGCTGATCTTGTCAGCCGCCCCCCAGAGGCAACTCTGGGGTTTTTTATTATCTTTTAGCGAATGGATTAGCAGCGCCCACAACTTCAAAGTGAAGGTGACAACCGGTTGGTCCATGAGTGTTACCTGAACTTCCCATTTGACCAATTTGATCACCCTGAACAACATACTGACCAACTGACACGGTAGATTTTTGCAAATGAGCGTAGCGGGTAGAGATGCCATTAGGATGTTCTATGATGACGTAATTTCCATAACCACCATTCCAACCGGATCGAACCTTAACCACCAAGCCTTCAGCGGCGGCATAAATTGATGTGTTGCAAGCATTAGCAATATCAACGGCATTATTATAATGAAGCTGCCCCCAGTTCCAACCGGTAGTTGGGACAACAAGATGTCCAGCTAGACGTGGTAACTTTTTAGATTGGGTGTAATGGGTAGTTTTTTTAGTTGGCTTAGCGCCAGGAATGATAATACTTCTACCCGCCACAATTTGTTTATTATATTTTAAAATATGATCTGGGTTAACATTGTAGAGAGAGGCTATAGTGATAAGGGTTTCTCCTTCTTGAACCTCATGTTTAACTCCTGAGACTGGTAGGATTACTATCTCCTGACCGACTTGTATTGATCTTCTTTTATTTAAATTGGGGTTAGCCCAAAAAACAGTATTAAGTGATACGCCAAAATTTGCAGCTATGCTAGATAAGTTGTCACCAGACTGGACTCGATAAATCATTAAGCCGTTTCGGGTAGGGAGGGTATTACTCAAGGAGCTACCTGGACTTAAAACATAAGAGCTATCTAAAATAGCAAAACCACCAAAATCCTCTAAATTATTAGCCGGCTCAAAATCAATGGGGGTTTCCGCTGACAAGAGCGCTTGATTATTATCCATTTGATCTGGACCTCCTAAAACCGTATTGTTAGAAAAAGGCTGGAAAAAACCTGATAGAATAAAGAGGTTGAAGATAGAGGCGCAAGTAATAAAAATAGCCGGCAGAGCCGCCTTTTGCCTTAAAAAGGATAATTTTTTAAGCATTGTATCAATAACCCATGATAACAGAAAAACTTAACAAAAATCAACAAGAGGCCGTTGATTATAAAGAGGGTCCTTTATTGATTGCGGCAGGGGCGGGATCTGGCAAAACAAAGACTTTAACTAATAGAATTATTAGTCTTTTAGAGTCCGGTGTTCCAGCTGAGAAAATATTAGCCATTACCTTTACCAACAAGGCTGCTAATGAAATGAAGTTTCGGATAGAAAGAGATTGTCAGGCCAAAAATGTTAATACCAAGGGATTAATTGTTAGCACCTTTCATTCATTAGGAGCTCGCTTATTAAGAGTTGAAGCAAAACATTTAGGAAGAAGCTCTCAATTTACAATCTTCGATGACGGTGATTCTTTATCTGTTATTAGAAAGATTATTAAAGAGCTCCATTTGGACAAGGAAGAGTATAAGCCTCGTTTAATACGTTATTATATTTCAAAAATAAAAAGTGAGTTAGTCTCATCTAATGATGATGAGATGATGACTAGGGCTTATGAGATATACGAGAAGACCTTAAAGAAGTGTAATGCTTTTGACTTTGATGACTTGATTGAAAAAATAGTTATTTTGTTGAGAGATGACCCTAAGATATTAAAAAAGTATCAAAATAGATTTAAATATATTTTAGTTGATGAGTTTCAAGACACTAATGTGACCCAATACCTATTAATAAAGCTGCTAGCTAAAAAACATAACAACCTTAGCGTTGTGGGTGATGATGCTCAATCAATTTATGGCTGGCGACATGCTGATTTTCGTAATTTTCTTAACTTTGAAAAAGATTGGCCTAACGCCAAAGTAGTTTTATTAGAAGAAAACTATCGCTCTTCCGCCAATATCATTAATGCGGCTAATGAATTGATTAAACATAATAAGTTTCAGAAAGAAAAAACTCTCTGGACTCAAAATCCAGCCGGCAATAAAATAAATGTCACCACTTCTCAATCAGAAGAAGAAGAGGCTGGTTGGATTACCTCTAAAATAATGGATCTGAGAGGATCTAATAACAGTTCTGATGAAATAGCCATTTTATATCGCACTAACGCTCAATCACGAGCTATTGAGCAAGCTTTAATATACGAACAAATACCTTACCAGGTTTTTGGCGGTATTCGCTTTTATGAAAGAAAAGAGGTTAAAGATTTATTGGCTGGATTACGCTTTGCTTTTAATCCTAATGACGAAGTTAGCTTTGAGCGTCTGCAAAAAGCTTTTGGTAAGAGGCGTAGCAGGGTGTTAATTGAAAACCTACCCCGTCTAGCAACAGAACTTAGCCTCACTCAATTGATTGATTCATTTCTAAATAACTCTAATTATATTAGCTATCTAGAAAGTCATTATAAAAACTACAAAGAGAGGATTGAAAATATTCAGGAGCTGGTTAATTTTGCCTCTTCTTTTGAAAGTCAGGGTTTAGCTGCTTTTTTGGAAGCGGTTAGCTTGGTACAAAGCCAGGATCAGCCTGAGGGGATGGGTGGAGTTAAATTGATGACAATTCATTTATCAAAAGGATTGGAGTTTGATAATGTTTTTGTTTGTGGTTGTAGTGAAGGATTATTACCTCACGAAAGATCTCTAGGCTCTCCAGAAGAGTTAGAAGAGGAAAGGCGATTAATGTATGTTGCTATGACTAGGGCTAGAAAAAATCTATTCCTCACCTTAAACAGTATTCCTTCAAGATTTTTATACGAAATACCTGAGGAGCTGTTAGTATTTAAAGGTCTTGGGCAAGACAAAGACCATTTACCTGACGAGGATGAGATGTATATTGAATATTAGAGTATGGGAAAAAGATTGGGACAACATTTTTTAAAAGATCAGAATATTCTGAAAAAAATAATTGAAGCTCTAGAAATACAGAGCGGGGATTTTGTTATTGAAATTGGTCCGGGTAGAGGATCTTTAACCGAGCTGTTAATGGAGGCTCCAATAGGCAAGATTATAGCTTTAGAGAAAGATAAAAAATTAGCTCTCGATCTTAAATTAAAAAATAGGAGTACTGCAATCCTAGAGGTTATTGAAGATGATGCGTTAAAGGCCCTGCCGCCTATAACCAATAAATTGAATAGGGATTATAAATTAATAGGCAACATCCCTTATTACATCACCGGTCATTTATTGAGAATAATTGCTGAATTAGATAATAAGCCTTCTCTAACCGTCTTTACCATGCAAAAAGAGGTGGCGAAAAGATTATCTGCCAAACCGCCATCAATGAACCTGCTAGCTGCTAGCGTTCAATATTGGGCTGATCCTAAAATAATAGCCACTATTCCCCCTGGCAGCTTTATTCCACCCCCTAAAGTTGACTCCGCTATTATCAGCCTAAGAACGAAGCACGTAAAAGATAGTGAGCGCTACTATAAGTTCATTAGAATTCTATTTAAACAGCCTAGAAAAACTATTTTAAATAATCTTTCTGAAGGATTAGAGCTAGAAAAAGATGCTATAAAAGAAAAATTAACTGATTTAGATATAAAAGAGAGGAGTAGGCCTCAAAACTTGGATTTAGAAACTATCCAAAAAATGTCTAGGTTGTTTTAAGTAGTGGATAACTCTCTTAATTTTTTAGTTTACTAATTAAAGGTATAATTATTACATGAGATCCGTGCGTAAATTCGGTTTGTTTTTGCTTATGGGCCTGTTTGTTTTGGGTGGATTAATATTTTTTGGTAATTCATTAGAGACTCAGACTCCAACAGCATCACCACCAAAAACAGCTCAGGAGAAATCAAATATTTCAAATACCTTAAATGAGGATATTCCTCTTAACACACGTCAAACTAATCCAGTTGCAGAAGAGACTACTAAACAGCTAGGTAATAAGATAGCTCAACATATCAAGGAATTAAATAATAATGGTTTAGTAGATATTGATGATCAGAAATATGCCAAGGCTCTTAATCCAGAAAATATAGCCAACTCTATAATTAATGAAGAGCTGGAGAAAGTTAATAATATAGATCTTGGATTTAATGATGTTAAATTAGCAAGGATTAATATTTCTCATCGAACCGACAAAGAAGCTCTTGCCAACTACTTACGTTCTTTCCAAAAAATAATCAACAAGCACTTCGCTACACAGAAGATAAATTGGGAGGAGTTTAGTAAAAATAATTTTGATAAAATAACTTCTTCTTATGACGGTGCTATAGCTGATTTTTATAAATTAGAAGTTCCTGTGCCAGCTACCAGTATACACAAGCAACAAATCTCTTTAATGATTAAGCAAAAGATAGTTATGACTAAGTTGCGGGATGCCAATGACAGCCCTCTGGAGGCTTTAGCGGCTTTAAGATACAACCCGTCAATAGATGCTGGGTTTAAGGAGGTAACTAGCAAGGTTTTGAATTTATTAAAGATTAATCAAATAAGTATTTAATGAATATTAGAAATAAAATTTTAATTGGAATTATCGGACTTAGCTTGATTTTAACACCTGTTCAAAAAGCCGAGGCTATTTTCGGAGTTGGCGATGTTGTCTTTGAATCTAACCCCGTCTTACTTACTCACGCTAGTGACGAAACATTCTTTAGAAAAGTTACTGAGGTAGCTGTGGCAGCTCTAAAAAGAAGATTGTTATCAATGGTTACCGATCAGATAGTTAACTGGGTTGAAGGAGGAGGGAAGCCTTTGTTTGTTACTGACTGGAAAGGCTTCTTATCTGATGCGGCTAATATTGCAGCAGGTGACTTTGCGCTAGAGCTAGGATTAGAAGAGCTCTGCTCTCCTTTCGGCCTCCAAGTTCAGTTAAGCATTCTTAACCCGCCAAGATTTACTGATTTCGTTTCTTGCACACTAGATGATATCGTTGGTAATATTGAAAACTTTTATGAGGACTTCCGTAACGGTGGTTGGTTTGCTTACTCAGAAATGTGGTTACCTCAAAACAATTATTATGGCGCTGTCTTTATGGCTATGAATGAGAGAGATCGTCGAATTGCTGAAGAGGCTCAGGCTAGTATTTTAGAGGCTGTTTCTGGTAATGGCTTCTTAGGCACTAGAAAGTGTGATCCTTCTGGAAGATTCTGTACAATTACCACTCCAGGAGCTCAAGTTGGTGCTTTAGTTGCAAAAGCTGTTGGCTCTGATATCGACTATCTAATTAACGCCAATGATTTAGCTGTTTATGTAGGGGCGATAGCGGATGCTTTAATTAATAGATTAATTAGGTCCGGTGCAGAAGGGTTAATTAGCTTAACCACTCCTGACAAACCAACTAATGGCTACATAAGCGGTTCTGGCCCGTGTGCCGGATTGAGAGGTAGTGACTTAACTAATTGCCTGTCTATTGTTAAGGCTAATGAAAAAACTTTTGGGGACAACCAACTAACATTTATTACTCAAATTGACGCGACCCTATTACCAAGACAGATTGGAGGAGAGGTGCTAGCTACATTAGTAGGAAGTCAATCTACGCTGGTGGTAATGGTGGCTGAACTAAGAGACTGTCAGGCTCAACGCAACTTACCAGAAGTCATATCTACAGAAACCAACCTAGAAAATGAACAAAGGGCTTTAAATCAACTAAATGGAGAGCTGTTAAATAATAAACAGATTACCGAGGCGCTAGAAAGTGCTAAGTTTAATATCCAAAACCCCACTTATCAAGATACTCCAACTATCGCATATCATTACAATAATATAGTTAATTTATTAGATGAAGAAGCTGCTCAATCATTCCAAACTACTAAAGAGACTACTAAGGATCAGATTCAAAATGAAATTACTGGAAAAATATCAAGCACCCAACAGCAATTAGAAGCTTGTAAATAATCATAATGTTTAAAGGACATAAAATACTACTTCTACTTCTACTCTTGGTAATTTTAATACCTAGCTTAGCTCAAGCAGGTTTTTTAGAGGGCGGCGCTCTCAGTACGCTCTCAGCAGTGGATGCCGCAATGGCAAAATTTTTGTATTTTGCTGTCTATCTTATTGGTTATTTAGCGGCAATTGTCTTTATGATAGCTGGATTTTTAATCCAAGTAGGTCTGGAATTAAATGCCAATCTAATAAACAGCCCCTTAGTACAAGTTGGTTGGCAGATATCTCGCGACTTTGCTAACTTGTTGTTGGTTGTGGCTATAATTACAGCTGCTATCGGAACTATTATAAGGTTGCAAGGGTATACATATAAAAATCTTTTGCCAAAGATTATTATAGTCGCTCTTCTAATCAACTTTAGCTTATCAATTGCCGGTGTATTTATTGATGCTACTGGTGTTGTTAGTAATTTCTTTGTGACAAAATCAACTCCAAACGCTAGCCACGGGGACTTCAGTGAATTTTCCAAATCTCTTGCACATGCCCTAGGATTACAAGAGGCTATGAAAACAGATACTCTTGAAGAGGAGGAGGATAAATTTACAGAAAGCGCTGATTTTCAATTTGGCAAGGCATCACTTCAATTACTAGCAGCACTATTTTTTGTTGTTGCTTTCACCGTCTTGGGAGGGGGTACTATGATGATATTGTCCTTATCAGTCCTAGTGCGTTATATAGCCTTATCCCTGTTGTTAATAATGCTACCCTTAGCCTTAATCTCTAGCGCAATTCCTAAATTTAAAAAGAATTGGGAGGAATGGCAGGGAAAATTCATTGAATACCTGGCCTTTCTGCCAGTTTCACTATTCTTTATTTATTTAACTATTATCTTCTTGACCAATTTCAAAACTCATCCTAGTGGCGTCTTTGGTGTTATTAGCGGTTCCGGTGGTAATGTTAGTGATTTTATTGCTAATATTGCTGAAACAGGAGCTCGACTATCTATTGTCATTGGATTATTGCTAGGTAATCTGATTATTTCAAAAAAAATAAGTAGTAGCGCAAAAGACATGGTGGAAAATAGCTCACTTGCTCTTTATAACAGATTTAAGGGTAGGACCAAAAAGATTGGTAAAGGATTTGCTAAACTGCCTTTACGAGCTGGTAAGGCTGGGTTAGGAGCTGCTGGATCTGGACTAGCTAGAATGCCTGGTATTAGAAGATTTACATCGAGCTACAGAGCTGATGCAGACTCTAAAAAGAGAGCTGATAGAAAAAAGCAAGTTGACAGCTATCAAAATGAAAAGTTGAAGGGTCTTAATAACACGGAGCTATATGGTTACTCAGAATTAGGAGCGACTGCTAAAGCTGCTAAGCTTAATGAGCTGTCGAAACGAGGTCAATTAGATGACTTTCTTGATAAAAGAGGGGGTGATCGAGAGGCTGCTATAAAACCTTTTGTCAACTCAGCTAAAAAGATGAACTCCAAAGAAGAGGCTCTAAAAACCATGCCTTCTTTAGCTGGGGAATTTGTTGAGGGAACTGAAAATGTAGCTGAAGCAATTAGAAAGGCGACTGGCAAAATTCCTGCTAAAGAGATTGTAAATATAGCCACCTCAGAACTTAGAAAGGTCGAGGTGGCTATGGGGCTAACAAAAAATCAATTAAAAGAATTAGCCCGATCACCTCAAACAGAAAAGAAGCAGGTCCTTCAAAGCACTATTAACCAACATTTAGAAATAAAAATGCCTGAAGTAAGGAGAAGAGAGAGTCCAGGCATAAGAGAAGATCTCATATCAATGGCGCCTGGTGGAAAAGAATACAAAGAATTAAAGGAATTAAAGGATTATATAAATGGCCCGTCTTTTAGTTAGAATATAAAAAAATTATGGTCACAACATCATTACAAAACGCCTTCGCTTCATTATCTGATAAAATCAGAGACTGGCTTAGCTCTGAAGAAATAGTAAAAAATATAACTACTCTCAATGATAAGCTTAGCTTGAAGTCTGATAAGGAAAGGATTATTTCTAAATTAATTCTTCGAGTAGCTGTTCAGGATTTAGATCCCCGAGACTTTGCTAATGAACTAGGATCTCAACTAAAAATAAATTATGAGGCTGCTAAAGAAGTGACTCAAAAAATTCATGATGAGTGCTTGCAGCCAATCGAGGCAGAGTTAAAGAAAATAGGCGTTGATGTTCATGAGATGATTGAATACTCTACAGCTCCACCTGACCAACTATCATCCTACCCTGATAAACCGGCGCCGGTAACAGAATATTCTAATCCTGCTAAGTTAAGTGCTAAGCCCACCAAGGTTAAAAATAAGCCAGCAACTGAGGCTCCTAACAATCTGCCATTAGCAAAACAAAAAATAAAACCACCTACTCCCAATCAACCATTTGTTCTTCATGAAGAAATAGGAGAGATTAAGCCTGTAGAAGAAGAGAGTAAGTCTTCTTTCACTTATAAAGAACCTGTTAAGGAAAGATCTGTTGAAGAAGCTCCTGTTAGAGTTGAGATAGAGAACTCTTTAGATGATAATGTAGAGGTTCAAAGAATCGTGCATTATAGCAATTTCTTCACACCTCTCAACACCCCTCAAATACCTCCGACTAAAGGAGAAATCAAAGTTAAGATTCCAGATTCTAAATGGTTTAGTTAATATGCATTTTCAAGTCCCTCAATTTATAGATATAGAAGATAGGATAGTTGGTCCTCTAACTATTAAACAGTTTTTATACGTTGCAGCTGGCTTCTTAATAATCTTCTTTAGCTTCTTTGTCTTAAACTTTTATTTCTGGCTAGTGTTCACTATTTTAATAGCTATAATAAGCGCCTCTTTTGCCTTTGTTAAATATAATGGCAGATCGTTTCTCACCCTCTTAACATCTATGATTAATTATTATTGGCGTCCTCGCATTTACATCTGGAAAAAAAAGGGTGGTAAGCAAGTTGCTAAAAAAGGACTATCAAACTTAAAATTAAAACTAGACACTTCTAGCAAGCCTATTAAGGGAGAGAAGTCTTTTATGCTTCCTTTCTTACAAAGGCTTAAAAAAATGAAGAATGAATATGAGGTTTTTAGAAAAACTACCGGCGAAAGAGAAGTGGCTCGTCGTGTTGATTATAGATAAATTATAATAAAACAATGCCCAAACAAAAATCTTTAGCAACTCAAGAAATTATCAGCGTTGATCATATTAAAGATGATGTGGTTGTTTTAAAAAACGGTGGTTTTAGAAAAATATTATTAGTTTCAGGAATTAACTTCGATCTTAAATCTGAAGAAGAAAAGAATTTGATTATTTTTAGCTATCAAGAATTCTTGAACTCTCTTAGTTTTTCTATTCAAGAAATAATTCATTCTCGAAAAATTAATATTGACAACTATCTTAATCAATTAAAAAAACTTCACCAAAAAGAACCTACCAGCTTATTAAAAAATATAATTACTGACTATCGAGATTTTGTTAAGGCGTTTGTAGAAAGAAATCCTATTATGTCTAAAACTTTTTTTATTATAGTTCCTTATGATCCGATCGCTCTTCCTAAAATAGGTAAAAAAATAGCTGGAGGATTATTTGGATTATTTAAAAAGAAGAGGGCGGAAGAAAAGAAGACTGAAAGTGACCAGTTCATAGAAAATAAACGCCAATTAGACCTGAGAGTAGATCAGGTGACGGCTGGCTTAAATAGAGTTGGCTTGAGAGCCGTTCCTTTATCAGAAGACGAGGTCGTCGAACTATTTTACAACTTCTATAATCCAGCACTAATTGAAAAAAGGGGCGTCTCTATTCAGAAAGATAAAAAATAAATGAATAATGAAATTAAAAATATAATAGCTCCATCTGCTTTAGAGGTTAATCCTAATTATTTAAAGCTGGGTAATAAATATACTAAGACTATATTTATCTCAGCCTATCCTCGCTACCTAGCCACAGGATGGTTCTCGCCAATTATTAATGCTCCTGAATTAATGGATGTATCTATCTTTGTTCATCCGGTAGATACAGCTATTGCTTTAAAAAACTTAAGAAAAAAGACGGCTCAGATAGAATCTCAGGTAATTGAGAAAAGTGAAAAGGGTATGGTTAGGAGTCCTAAATTAGAGACGGCTCTTCAAGATGTTGAGTCTCTACGAGACTCCCTACAGCAAGCAACTGAACATTTATTTAATGTCTCGGTTTATATAACTATTTATGCTGATAGTGTTAATGAATTAAAAAAGTTGGAGGGTAAGATTAATCACTTATTAGAAAGTCGCTTGGTTTATAGCAAGCCGGCAACCTTCCAGCAAATAGAGGCTTTTGATGCAGCTTTACCGATAGGCACAGACTCTCTAATGATCACATCTCCTTTTAACTCCTCGCCAGCATCTTCATTTTTTCCTTTTGTTTCTGCCACACTAACCTCGGACAGCGGGGTTCTACAAGGTATCAATCTTAGTAATAACACCTTAGTTATTTTTGATCGATTCTCTCTAGAAAATGCTAATCAAGTTATCTTTGCTACCTCTGGTGCTGGTAAGTCATATGCTGCAAAGCTGGAAGCATTGAGACTACTAATGACTGGGACGGATGTTTTAATTATCGATCCCGAGAATGAATATAAAAATCTAGCCGAGGCGGTAGGTGGCAGCTTCTTTAACATCTCCTTAGCCTCTAAGGATCATATCAATCCTTTTGATCTACCAATCATCCCTAAGGATGAAGATCCTGCTGACGCCCTACGATCTCACATAGTTAATATAACTGGCTTATTAAAGATAATGCTAGGAGAGATAACTCCTGAAGAAGAAGCTCTCTTAGACAGAGCTGTGGCTGAAACTTATGCTTCGAGAGACATAGTACCTGGAAAAGATTTTTCTAAAGCTCAACCGCCGTTATTATCTGATTTAGAAACTGTTCTTAATAGCTTGACTGGTGGTCAGTCCTTGGCTCAGCGCCTATATCGATACACCCAGGGAAGTTATGCGGGATTTGTTAACCAACCAACCAACGTTAATGTAAGGAATCGACTAGTTGTTTTTTCTATTAGAGACCTGGAGGAGGAGTTAAGACCAATAGCAATGTATATAATTGTTAACTTTATTTGGAATTTAATTAAGAGTGAATTAAAACAACGAGTAATGATAGTTGATGAGGCTTGGTGGATGATGAAATATCCTGATGGCGCCTCTTTCATGTTTGGTTTAGTTAAGAGAGCGAGAAAATACTACTTAGGCGTTACTACTATCACTCAAGACGTTGAAGACTTTTTAAGATCTCCTTATGGAAGACCCATTATCACCAACTCCGCCCTACAAATACTATTAAAGCAACAACCAGCAATGATCGATTTATTGGCAAAAACCTTTAATCTAACGGATAGTGAAAAAAACTTCTTATTAGACACCCCTGTGGGAGAGGGGCTATTTTTTGCAGGCCTAAATCATGTCATTATTAAGATAGTAGCTTCTTATCTTGAAGATCAGATTATTACAACTAATCCAAAAGATTTATTAAATGGGTAGTAAGATTGGATTAATAGAATCTTTTATCTTAGTAGGATTTGTTGCTCTTGCTGAGTTAATAGAAATGGTGGTTACTTTTGCTATTGGACCAGGAGAAGTTGTGAAATGGATTATAAATATTATTGTGTGGCTACCTGTTCAGTTTTGGTTATTGTTCAGAGGAGCAAGAGGTGAGTTATACGCCGCATCAGTATTAATTGAGTTTATTCCTTTTTTAAACGCCCTTCCATTAAAGACGATTTTACTTATCTCAACTATATACATTCACAACCATCCTGAATCAATCGCCTCAGAAACAGTGCATAAAGTTAGCTCGGTAACAGGTAAGGGGTCTAAAGTTAAAAGGGGACCTAAAAGAAAAAAGAAGTCTAAGGTTAGGATGACTACTAAAGTAATTACTAAAATATGAATCGTATAATTTTAATAATTTTTATTTGTTTATTATCTCTACCCGCTCTTGCTCAAGGACAAGAATTTTTATTTAATTGGGAGGGGGGTAGTTTTGTACCAGGATTTTACCAGGGGAAAATAATGCCAACTGACGGCTCCTCATTAAATATGAGCTTTGAGTTAATAGAGGGTGGTAGATTATTAAATGTTAAAAATAAATTAATAGAGTGGCATATAGATGGAAAGCTATTTCAAAAAGGTGTTGGCCTACAAAAAATAACTGCTAATAAATTTAATGTGAGTCGTAGCAATATATTTGTTAGGGTTTTAATAAAAAATATTGAAGGAGGTAATTTAGAAAAAAGCTTTATCATTCCTAAAGTAATTCCCAAAGTTATTATTGAAAGAAATTTTATGAATCATACGATACCAGCTGGAATAAGTATCATTAAGGCGTGGCCCTTATTTTTTAATATAGGCAATCTATCGGATTTAAACTTTAATTGGCTTTCTAATAATATTAAGCACTCTGGTAAGGATGTTAAGAGGCCTAATATTTTAGAGCTAGATATACCAACTAACAACAGCCCAACCTCTGTTAATTTAAATATAAATGTAATTAATAATAAAAATATTGGTGAAGTGGCTATTAAAAAAATAAATCTAACAATAAAATGAGAAAAGTTTTTATTATTATAATATTATTTGTTCTATCAACTCCTATTGCCTTTAGTCAATTATCTATGGAGGCAGAGCTTGCCAGAGAAGGAGCTGAAACAAGGGCTGGGGCAAGAAATGTCTCAATGACAAATATAGACCGAACGACATCAACAGATAGATTAGATCATTTAAGTGAAGTGGATCTAGCTAGAAAAATTAAGAGAGATGCTCAAACAATGAAGAGAGCTCTTTACGATCCATACCTTGATGTAGACGAGCTCACTACTTGGAACTTATTAAAAGGCACGTCTGGAGAGTATAGAAAAAGGTTAGCTGATGAGTACGAGCGAATAACGGGTAATATTTTTTCAAGTGATTTAAATCGCCTAGGAAATGATAATGGTCACGATGTTTTAAGAGGTAAATTATTATTTATACAAGGAACCCTTTACCCTGAGGATAGAATTGTTTTAGGCTCTGATGGAAATGGCACTAATGAAAAATTATTTTTTACTGAGTTGATGAGCATGAGTCTTTACCCAGAAGACAAGGCCAGGCTTAATCAAAGGTGGGCTAGTAAGTATGGCCCCTCGGGTATTTTTAAGGCTAGAGCTAACGGTGGTAAAAGTGACCTTTTAGCTTATTTTGATTCTGAAGAAGGTGATGTGGCATATAGATCCACTTTTCAAGCTCTATGGGAGGGAAAGGGTGGTTTTATAAAGGATCACGCTGCTTTAACAGCAAGTTGGTTAGATATTAATAGAGATGAGTTTAATAGAGCGGCTGCTAGGACTTATGCGGAGCGCGTTACTAATGAACAAAGGCGACGGGGAGAGACTAGGTCGAGTGCTACAATGAGAATCTACAATGACAAGCTAACCTTTCTTATGTCTGGTAAGGGCAGCCTTGAGATTACGAATGTTAAAAAATTAGAATGTGGGCCGGATGGTCTTGGTTATAAACTTTGCGTTCCTATACTAGGAAAGGAGCAAGTGGAAGATATTGGTGGTTATATAGTTTTAATTTATCAGTTTGCCTTAGGTATATCTGGTATTCTTGCTTTTATAATGATTACCTACGGCGGCGTGATGTGGACCGTTTCAGGTGGTAATACTAGTAAAATAGCGGAGGCTAAAGACATTATTACAAGCGCTATATTTGGACTTGTTCTTTTAGCTCTAGCTACCACTATTTTATATATAATTAATCCATCAATATTAGATGTGCGCGTTGATAAATCAACCTTTACCGTTGAAATTCCCAATGTTAAACAACCATCTACTAAACCATAATTAAATGCGAAAAATTATTATAACAATCTCAATAATTCTTATAATTATTATTACCGGTTTTTTAATTTATTTATTTTTAGACTCAGATAGTAATATAGATTTTAAAATAGTGGATCTACTAACTGATGACTCTAAAGATGGTGAGCTTGGTGTGGTTGCTGAAAATAAGATAAATATTTTATCACAAGAAGATGTTCTTGGTTACTCTATTAATCCGGCCACAAAAAATATTTATATTATTAACGCGTTAGGAGAAATAAAAAAGAATACTGGCTCAGATTCTGAAAAAATATCTAGTCAAAAAATAGAGGGGATTAATAAGGTTAAATCTTCTGAGGATGGTAGAAAAATAATGATTAAATTTAATTATCCTAATCAACCATTTTTTTCTATATACAACACCAATGATAATAACTGGACACCTCTTCCTAAAAATACCACCTCTGCCGACTGGCACCCGGAAAACTCTAATGAGATTATTTATTTAAATAATAATAATTTAAAAATACTAGATCTTAAAAAAGGCTCTTCTAGATCTATTTTAAATATCCATTTAACAGGCTCTGAATTAAGCTGGGTGACGCCAAGTGAGGTGATCGCGATAGATAGACCTACCACCAAATATATTTCCAATGCTTGGCTAATTAACCTAAGTACTAAAAAAATTAATAAAGTGGCTTCTGGTAACGGTTTAATGATTAATCAAAAAGGGAATTGGAGATTAACATCTGCCTTTAATAAGAAAGATGGTGGAATTTTTAACTTAATTAATTCAGAGATAAATAAAATTGTTGTTAATTTTGATTTCAAAACCCTAGCTTCTAAATGTGTTATTAATCAAAATATTTTTTACTGCGCCATCCCAAATCAAATACCTTCGAACACATCTCTACCCGATGACTATTTAAATAGAGAGTTTATATCTAACGATGTTATTAAATCTTTTACTATTGATGATGATAATCAATCAATTAAAACGAGTAGCTTATATAACGGATCTGATAACATTGATGCTATCGACTTAAAAATAATAGATAATAAATTATATTTTATTAATAGATTTAATAGAAAGCTTTATAGCTTAACGCTAGCAACTGATACTAAAGAAATGACTGAGGAGGAAGAGGAGGGGGTAGATGAAGAGGTTGTTAAAGAGGCTTCACAATAACACAGCGACTAACTCCCTCACCAGCGCTTTCAGTTTCTACATCTGGACGAGTAGATAGTTCTAGATGAACAATCCTTCTTTCATAAGAGTTCATAGCTGGCAATCTAACGTCTTCCTTAGTAATAACTACTTTTCTTGCAGCAGCCTTAGCAATATCTATAATAATATTCTCTCGTTCTTTGCGATAATTATTTACATCAATAAAAACAGGGTTGTGATTGTTTTTATTAGCTAAAACCTTAGCGATATGATTAAGATCGCTAATAACCCTAGGAACCCATGCTTTAAACCAATCTCCTTCGTTAATAAAGATTATTAATTTTCTTCCTTCATTATCTAAGTTAATAGAAAAATCCTTAAACCCCACTAACTCCAGGATTCGTTGTATTGTTGCTTTCGTCATCTCCATAAATCTTTTTATTAATATATATTTGTTGAGCTAAAGAAAATAAGGTTGTTGTTAACCAATAAATTCCAACAGCGGAAGGCATGGTTATTAATATAGCGATCGCTAATACTGGACCAATCCAAATCATCTTCTTGCTAACCTTAACAGCTTGTGGCTCTGGCTCACCCTCCTTTATTTTAGGAAGAGTTAGACGACCGTGCACATACTGAAAGACAGCAGCTAAAACAACAATAAGAATACTCCGATTTGATAAATCAATCAAGCCAAGAAAACTGCTATTAACCACGTCCGGGTGGGAAACGAAAGAATAAAGATTTTTTAATGTTTCATCTGTGACTCCTAAATAAAAAACCCTATAGACTGCAATTAATATAGGTAGTTGAACAAGTATTAACAAGAAGCCAGCAAAAGGGTTAACCTTGTGTTGACGATATAACTCCAACATTCTTCGAGCTTGCTCTTCACGATCATGCTTGTGATCGTGTTGGATTTTTTGTATCTCTGGTTGAAGTTTTTGTAAGAGAGTTTGATTCTTAAAACTCTTATAAAAAAGAGGAGCGAGAATAGTTCTGATAATTAAAGTTAATAAAATAATAGATACTCCAAAATCTCCAATGTTGTTGTATAAAAAAATAAGGGCGTTGAATATAGGTTGTGTGAGGAAGGTGTTAAACATCTATTTAAATAATTTATTAATTTCTTCGATTAATTGTTCTTTAGAATTATTCTTACTAATCACAACTAAATAATCAAATGATTTTAATTCAGATAATATTTTTCCCACCTGATCAAAGACCAGTCTCTTTAACTCGTTTCTCTTAACAGCTGACTTAACTGTTTTTTTACCAACCATAACCCCTACCCGAGGAAGGTTTTTATCATTAGGATATTTTTTTAGAGTAAGAGAGGGGGAGCGTTTAACTTCTGGTTTTTTACTCTTTAAGTATTGAATAGGAAGCCTGTTTTTTTTGGCTAGCATTTAAACAGTAATGTTTTTTCTACCCTTTTGACGACGGCTCTTTATAACCCGTCGACCGCTAGGGGTACTGCTTCTTTTTAAGAATCCGTGGACTCTCTTTCTCTTTCTTTTCTTAGGTTGATATGTTGTTGACATAATAATTATTTATACCAGAAAATATAGTTTTCCACAACTAATCCACATGTTATTAAACTAAGACTTATTTCATTGAAATTTTGACGAGTTGATGAGAGTGATTAAAATAAGGATATGGATCTAAATCAGTTTTGGGAAAAGGCCTTGGGAGATATTGAGCTTCAAGTATCAAAACCTAACTTCGTTACATGGTTTAAGAATAGTAAGGTTGTTGATAAGAAAGATGGTTTGGTAGTTATAGGCCTACCTAATAACTTTGCTAAGGAATGGGTAGAAAAAAAGTACGATAAAGTTATTTTAGGTTCTTTACGATCGCTAGATGAGACTGTTAAGAAGATCGAGTTTATTATCTACTCTCAAAAGAAACCTTTAATACCAAGTGATCTTGTAGAAAAAACCCCTTCTGAAAACGAAACTCAGTTAAGCTTTACTGAATTCAAGATAGACCCTGAAACCAGCCTCAATCCTCAGTACACTCTTCAGTCTTATGCTGTTGGATCAACTAATGAGCTAGCTTATGCAGCAATAACAGCCGTTCTTAATTCAGTGGGTAATAAATACAACCCTCTTTTTATTTATGGGGGAGTGGGAGTTGGTAAAACCCACCTGATTCAAGCGGCTGGTAACGAGATAAAAAAGAAGTCTAAGGGAAATATTAAAGTTAAATATGTTTCCTCTGAAAAATTCACCAATGATGTTATTTGGGCGATGAGAAATAAGAGAATGGATACTATAAAGGCTAAATATAGAAATATAGATGTTTTAATTATTGATGATATTCAATTCATTGGTGGTAAAGAGAAGACTGAGGAGGAGTTCTTTCACACATTTAATGCCTTATTTGAACAAAATAAACAGATTATATTATCTTCTGATAGATCACCTAAATTCATACCTGTTCTTGAGGAAAGACTAAGCTCTCGCTTCGAAGGTGGGATGACAGTTGATATATCATCACCTGATTTCGAGCTTAAGGTAGCTGTTTTACGTAATAAATTAGAAGAAAAAGGGGTGGAGTTAAGCGACGAGGTTGTTAATGCTATAGCTGGTAAGACTCAGAAGAATTTAAGGGAGTTGGAAGGTATTTTAAATAAGGTTTTATTTTATAAAGAGGTTAAAAAAGAGGAGGTTAGCGCTAAAACACTTGATCAAATAATTGATAATATAGTTCAAAAACCAGCTAAAACAACCAATCCTGATCAAATAATGAAAGTCGTATCTAACTTTTTTGAGATTTCTATCAATGATATAATTAGCCGATCTAGAAAAAAGGAGATTGTTGAACCGCGACAAGTATCTATATATCTTTTGAGGGATATCTTAGGATTATCTTATCCTTACATTGCTAATAAATTGGGTAAAAGAGATCATACTACAGCTATTTATGCCTATGATAAAATCAAAAAAGAGATTTTAAAAAATCAAATGTTGAACCAAAAAATAATCATGATCAGAGATATTATTGATAAGGGATAACTTGTGGATAAACTGAGGATTACTAGTGAGTTAGTTATGGATAAATAGTTAATAAAAAACACCCCATTCAACAAAGACTAAAGTTACCAACCACTTACTCCTATCTTATCCAAACTTAATCCACAGGAAGTGAACAGATTATCATATTTAAAAAAATATTTTTAATTCGATTATAAAAGGGTTATAATAGGTTATTCACAAAAAAGGTCCGACACTACTAACTACTACTACTATTAATAATTAATATATAAATATATTAGTAATATGAAGGTTATTATATTGAAAAGTAATTTAAAGGGTGGGTTATCTTCTGTAGAGAGAGCTATAGGGGAAAGTTCTAATCTACCAATTCTTAGAAATGTTTTATTAAAAACTAATGGTAATAAGATTAATATCTCAACCACTAATTTAGAACTAGCTATTACAAAAACTGTTTCCGGAAAAATAATTGAAGAGGGTGGATTAACAATTCCTTTTAATACTTTAAACAATATTGTTAATAACACTAATCAAGAAAGAGTTAGTTTGGAAAAGGATGGAGATAACTTTATTTTTAAAACAGATAATTATGAAGCTAAGATCCAAGGACTTAAAGAAGATGAGTTTCCGGTTATCCCTCAAGTTAAAAGCGAGAATTTTATAGAGTTCAATCCTGTTATTTTAAGAAAGGCTGTTAATAAGGTTATTAGTGCCGCTCAAATATCAGAGATTAGACCAGAGATTAGTGGTTTGCTAATCGATTATCAAGTAACACTTATAAAATTAGTGGCGACCGATAGTTTTAGGCTCGCAGAGAAGAGTATTAGCTCCAATCAATTCAAATCCGATATAAACCACAGCTTTAAGGTAATCGTTCCACTGAAGACTGTTCAGGAGGTGTTAAGGGTGTTTAGCGATGATGAGCCTATTAAGATTTTTATAGACGATAATCAAATTCTTTTTAAGAACAATAATCTACAAATAATATCTAGATTAATAGATGGAGATTATCCGGACTATGAGCAGATTATTCCCAAGAGCATTGAAACTGAGTTAAGTGTTAATAAGGATCATTTTATTAACGCTGTTCGTTTAGTTAGCACTTTTAGTGGAAAAAATAATGATGTTAATCTCGCTCTTAAAAATAATAAGGTGATGGAGGTTTATTTAGCTAATCAGATGTTAGGGGAGAATAATTATATGATCCCTACCAAGAGCGATGGAAAAGATTTTGATAACGTTGCCTTTAATTGGCGTTATTTAATTGATGGGCTGAAAGTTATTGATTCTGAGAATTTAATTTTTGGAGTTAATGGTAATAATCGTCCATCGGTAATAAAATCAGCCGATGATACATCTCACTTTTATATCTTGATGCCGATTAAGAGTTAGGAGTTTTTGTGATAAATAACGATCTCTTCCTCTAGCTTCTTATTATCACTATCTGTAACTTTTATTTTTAATGCGTTCTGAGATTTAATATCTTTTAAGTTGAAATTATCTTGATAGGTGTACTCTAGACCAAAATTACCTGATCTTTGACCTATTAATTTGTTATTAAAGTAAATCTCTATACCTCTTATTTCTTGAGATGATTGTATTTTAGCTTTCACAGAAAAACTTTTATTAATAAAGCTGCCGTTAGTAGGCTTTTCTATACTAATAGATAGTTTTTTATTAATTAAAGCTAATTCATTTACTTTATCAGGGTTGTCTTTCATCCATTCCACTAAAGCCTTCTCCCAGTTATCGTATTGAGAGTCGCGTCTAGGATTAACTGGCACTGATCCATCAGGGTTGCTTTTATTAATATAATGAAGAATGTTATGGATTTCACCATCGACAACATAATTACCTTTTAGTATAGGTTTTTGAACATTAACAGGTTCAGGTCTTTCAAATGTCTCTAGAGGTTGATCAACTAAAACTTCTTTTAAGAAGGCGTTCCAGATAGGTAGAGCTGCTAAGATAGAACTACCTCTTTGTTGCATGGGGGTGTTGTCGTTATTACCAACCCAGACACCAGCTACTAACGATGGGGTGTATCCCATAGCCCAAGCATCGTGATATTCATTAGTTGTTCCAGTCTTTAAAGCAACCTCTTTATTAGGGAAGGTGGTTAAGTGAAGACTACTTTGATAAAGTTGTCTTCTAACTTCTATATCGGTAAGAATGTCGTTTATTAAACGAATGTGTTGAGGATCCATAACCTCATCAACGTCATCCTTATACTCTTCTAATACCTCCCCCTTACTATCTTCAATTCTTAATATCATTGATTGTTCGTGTTTTAGACCATCTTGAGCGAACACAGAGTATGCACCAACTAAATCAATTAACTTAACCTCTCCACCACCAAGAGCTAATGAGAGACCATAACGACTTCTTTCTGTAAGGGTAGTGATACCAAAATCAGCCGCGGTTTTTAATGTATTTCCTACACCAGCTAAATAAAGAACCTTAACAGAAGGTACGTTCATAGATTGAGCTAGGGCATTTCTTAAATTAACAGGACCCCTAAACTTATCATCAAAGTTATGAGGGGTGTAACTTCTTTTTCCAGTTGTGTCGAAATCTGTTAAAGTGTCAAAAACCACAGTTTCAGGGGAGAATCCGTTTTTAAAAGCGGTAACATAAGCAAAAGGCTTGATAGCAGAACCAGGTTGCCTAAGTCCTTGAACAGCAACGTTAAAATTACCATCATTATCAGTGTCAAAATAATCTTTAGAGCCTACCAGGGTTAATATCTGACCGGTGTTAGCATCTTGAGCTACTAAAGAGGCGTTTTTACCATTATATAAATTAGAATTTCTTTCAGCGCCCTCTTTAATAACTCTTTCAGCTATTTGTTGCATATCCCAATCTAAAGTTGAGATAACTTTCAAACCACCTTTCTGAACAAAATCCTCACCATACTTATCGTTTAAATATTCTTGAAGGGTTATAACAAAATGAGGGGCTTTAATCCCTATAGTATGAGGAGAGAATTCCAACTCCCCATTTTTAGCTTCCTCATATTCTTCTTTGGTAATATATTTAGCAATCATCATTTGTTTTAAGGCGTGATTTTTTCTATCCATTAAAACATCAACATGAGTGCCGTAGGGGGAGTAGTAGCTAGGGGCTCTAGGTAAACTAGCTAAAAGAGCGGCTTCGTTTATAGATAGGTCTTTAGCCTTTTTTTCAAAAAAGGTTTGAGCAGCAGCCTCAATACCATAAGCATTAGAACCATAAGGTATTTGGTTAAGGTATAGGTTTAATATTTCATCCTTAGAATATTTCTTTTCTAGGCGAAGGGTGAGAATCAACTCTTTTATTTTTCTAGAGATAGTTCTTTCAGGGGTAAGAAAGGCATTTTTTGCTAATTGTTGAGATATAGTAGATCCACCCTGAACAATTCGACCGCTTTTTAAATTAACTAATAAAGCTCTAGCTAATGATTGCCAATCGATACCAGAGTGTTCGTAAAATTTTACATCCTCAATAGAAATAGCGGCGTGTTTAACGTAGTCTGGAATATCTGAATAAGGGATAACAGTTCTTTTTTCCTCACCATGAATCTCATAAAGTAATGTATCACCAGTACGATCGAATATTTTTGTAGATTGATTTATTTGTCTTTGATCAAATAATTCAGGGTCAGGAAGGTTTTTAGTGATAATGAAAAAATACCCAGTGAACCCCAGGGCGCAAATAATAAATATTAAAAATAAATAATTTAAAAATCTTTTCATCCTTTTAAAATCCCGTCATAAGACGGGATAATAATCTACATATAATTTTGGCTAGTAATCTTCATCACCCTCTTCTTCTAGTATATCATCATCTACCTCATCTTCATCTATCAAATCATCGTCACTCATTTCATCCATTTCATCATAGACACCGTCTTCAATGTCTTCAGCTTGATTCTTTAGTGAAAAAGAAACTTTATATTCAGTCATATAACAACTTTATTATAGAGAATAATACGACCTTTTATTTATTTTTTAGCATAATTGAGATGAAGTATAACTAACTATTATTTCGTGTCAAGTTAGCAGCTGTGATTGAAATTGCGATAGCGTCTGTAACATCATCAATTACCTTTAAGGGGGGTATTTTAAGTATAGAAGAAACCATTTTTGCTACAGCTTTTTTATCAGACAATCCGTAACCAGTAACTGATAGTTTTATTTCTTGAGGATTGTATTCTACGATATCCGCCCCTTCTTTTAAAGATAGGTACATTATAACTCCCCGAGCTTGAGCAACTTCTATTGCGGTTTTAACATTCTTAGAAAAAAATATCTTCTCTATCGCTACTAAATCAGGCTTAAACTCTTTTATTATTTTTTTATAATCATGACCAAGGAGGGTTAGTTTATGATTAATATCTTTTTCTTTTATTTCAATTAATCCATGATTAACAAGGGTTAATTTAGAGCCATCTTTTTCAATTAGACCGTAGCCACATCGAGATGACCCAGGATCAATACCAAGAACTTTCATTTAGTCTTTAGCGTTAGTAATTATGTTTTGTATATCAGAATGATCTTCTAGGATTTCAAGCACCTTATCTAAAAGATTTTTTTCTTCAGGGGTTATTTCTTGAGGGAATTTAGGTTCGTTATTTTCAAAAGCCCATTGAACACTTCCAGACTCAGCCATTTTACAGTTATTTTTATTTAATAAGTGGCGTATCTCAGCGATAGTTCTATTACTATTATCAGTAACAGCTTTAATTATTATAGCTACACCACCGGGTCCATAAGCTTCTATTAATAATTCTTTTAAATCTTTATCCTTAGCTCCTTCGATAGCTTTTTTAATATTATCATTAGGAACGTTATTTTCTTTAGCTTTTTCAATTAAGTTTTTTAATTGAGAGTTGAACTTAGGATCAGTTTCATCTCGAGCAGCAGCTGAAATAGCTTTTAATATTTTAGAGAAAACCTGACTTCTTTTTTGATCCTTAGCCTCTTTTTTATGTTTAATAGTTTTCCATTTAGAGTGACCAGACATATTTTTATATATAACTTGAATAATTATAAAAAGAAACCCTCCTTCCCGTAATACGGGAGGGAGGGGTGAACCTAGTCCTTTCGGACACCGGTTTTTGATTTGATGGCAAGTCGATGCTTGCCAACTTGGGTGGCGGAGATGATTTGGGATCCATCTCGCCCTGCTTCGCTGTAGAAGGCGGAGCCAACACAGCGATGTTGGGAGCCGATTTGGAAACCAGCTCCCACCGCGCAACCACTAATGAAAAGTGCCATCAGCGGCAAACTAAGGTAAAGCAGCCTCTTCATAAGCATTCCTTTCTCGAAAGAGGTTTGAAGAACTGGGCATATTATTACATACAATCAATATTTAGTCAATACCCGAGAAATACTTAAAGTCAACCACTTTATTTTTTGTTAAAAAACGGCTAGGATAATAGCGATGGCTTCAGCAATTGAGGAACAATTAATTAAAATAAAAAGAGATTCAGAAGAGAGAGAGGTAAAGAGAAGGGCTGATGAACTTGGATTGGATTATTTAGATCTCTCAATGAAAACGATTGATGATAAAGCTTTAGAAACTTTATCGAAGACTGATGCTGAAGCGGCTCAAGTAATACCGGTTGAGTTAAAGGGTCAGAATTTAGTTGTGGCGATTATTGATCCTAAAAACAATAAGACGCAAGAAGTTTTAAGTGGTTTAAAAAGCAAGGGATTCAACCTTGTTATTTATTTATCATCTTTAAGCTCTATAAGAAAAGCTTGGAAGGGTTATGATGCGCTACCTAAAAAGCAAGGGGAGATAACAGGAGAAATTAATGTTAAAGAAAAGAATTTAGAAGACCTAGCTAGAAAATTAACTAGTTTAAAAATAATAAAAGAAGAGATTAGTAGTTTTAATATTAGTCAACAACCAATAGGTGATGTTTTAGAAATAATTTTAGCAGGAGCTGTTACCACTAAGTCATCTGATATCCATTTTGAACCAAATGTAGATAAAATTAGAATCCGTTATAGGATTGATGGAATTTTAAATACTATCATTGACGATCTTCCACCAGCCTCATATAAAAGTTTGCTATCTAGAATTAAATTATTAACTGGTTTAAAGATTGATATTGGTGGTAAGGCTCAAGACGGAAGGTTTTCAATCGCTTTTGGAGATAAGGATATTGAGTTAAGAGTTTCTGTAGTTCCATCAGAATATGGTGAGACGGTGGTTATGAGGGTGTTAGATCCAAATGCGATTAATATTTCTTTAAAAGAGTTAGGTTTACGGGAAGATGATTTAGAGATTGTAATGAGGGAAATTCAAGAGCCAAATGGGATGATTTTAAATACCGGCCCTACTGGATCTGGAAAAACAACCACTCTTTATAGTTTTTTAAAGCAACGTCACTCTTCTGAAATTAAAATTGTTACCATCGAAGATCCTATCGAATATAACATTGAAGGAATAGAGCAAACTCAGGTTAATGAGGAGAAGGGGTATACATTTTCTAATGGTTTAAGCGCGATAATGAGACAGGATCCAGATGTGATTTTAGTTGGTGAGATTAGAGATAATGAGACGGCTAATACCGCAATTCAATCCGCTTTAACTGGACACTTGGTCTTTTCTACCGTTCACGCTAATGAGGCAGCTGGGTCTATTCCAAGATTATTAGATTTAGACGTTAAACCAACCAGCGTTGGCCCAGCTTTAAATATGATTATGGCCCAGAGATTAGTTCGAAAATTATGCGATGATTGTAAGCAGAGAGTAGAGGTCGATGATGAGATGAGGGTTAAGGTGGCTCATCTATTATCATCATTACCAGAAAGAGTAGATAGGGTTAGATATCAAACGCCAATTTTATTTAAAGAAGTTGGTTGTGATAAGTGTAACCAGACGGGTTATAAAGGTCGTGTAGGTATTTTTGAGTTATTACAGGTTAAGAAAGAAATAGAGTCTTTAATTGAAAAGGAAGCTAGTGAGACGCAGTTGCAAGAGTTTGCTTTAAAGCAAGGTATGGTAACGATGCAGCAAGATGGTTTATTAAAAATGTTGATGGGAATAACGACTTTAGATGAGGTTAAGACTGCTACAGGTAGCCTGAACTTTTAAAATAAAAAAATAAAGACCATTGATCTGTGGGCGTTGCCCTCGGAAGGACTAAAAATCTTTTATTGGATAAAAGAATCAGAGTTTCATCGAGGAATAGTCGAGCCGAAGCTTGGCTACCCGAAATATCTAAAGGAAACTCCCTGCCCACAGATCAATGACCTTTATTTAACGGCGTTATTCTATCACGAGGAAAAGGTTTTGTCAAATTTTTATGGATAATTTAACTATTGATGGTGTTTTACGTCCTGTAGATTGGGATGATTATGTTGGTCAAGAGAAGATTAAAATTAATCTGCGGATTATTTTAGATGCCGCTAAAAAAAGAGGAGAAGCTTGTGATCATTTATTATTTTATGGCCAAGCTGGCTTAGGAAAGACAACTTTAGCTGGTTTAGTGGCTAAAGATTTGGGTTTTAATATTAAAATTACATCCGGACCAGCTTTAGAGAAGATGGGTGATTTAGCAGCCGTATTAAGTAATTTAGAGGAGAATGATGTTTTGTTTATTGATGAGGCTCATCGACTGAATAAGTCTATTGAAGAGGTTTTGTATCCAGCTATGGAGAGTCGTAAGCTTCACCTAGTAATTGGTAAGGGGCCAGGTGCTAGAACGGTAACTTTAGACCTTCCAGCTTTTACTATTATAGCCGCTACTACTCGCCCTCATTTATTATCCGGGCCATTACGCTCTCGTTTCGGAGCTTCTTTTAAATTAGATTTCTATGATCTAAAAGATATAGGAAATATTATTAAAAGATCAGCCAAGGTTTTAAATATGAAAATGGATGATGACGCCGTTGAGGTTTTAGCTAAGGCTTCAAGATCAACTCCTCGAGTAGCTAACCGTTTATTAAAAAGAGTGAGAGATTTTGCTGATGTTAATAATATTAATCATGTTGATAAGGCTACTTCCTTAAATACTTTAAATCTATTAGAGATTGATAGCGAAGGATTAGAGCCAATGGATAGAAGGTTATTAGAGGTAGTGATTGATAAATTTAAAGGTGGGCCGGTAGGGATTAATTCATTAGCCGCAGCTTTAAATGATGATTCGGGAAACATAGAAGATGTTTATGAGCCTCATTTATTATCTATTGGATTTTTAATTAGAACTCCTTCTGGGAGAGTGGTGACAGAAACAGCTTACCGTCATTTAGGTCGTGAGGTTCCTCAAGAAAGATTAATATGATTACAAAAGGAGTTGTTGAGACTAAAAAAGTAGCTCAAGAACTAGCTAAAAAATCCAAAGGAAGAATTTTTGCCTTAAAGGGCGACTTAGGGGCGGGGAAGACAACTTTTGTACAGGCCTTTCTTAAAGCTCTAGGGGTAAAAGGAAGGGTGCTTAGCCCTACCTTTGTAATTATGCGCAGTTATCAACTTAAAGATGGTCGTAGAGTTCATCATTTAGACGCTTATCGAATTAAAAAAGATAAAGAATTAGTCGATTTAGGTTTTAAGGATTTAATTAAGGATAAAAATAATATTATTTTAATAGAATGGGCTGATAGGATTAAAAAGCTTTTACCTGCTGAGACTATTTGGTTAGAATTTGAGCATGGTAAAAGCTCCAAAGAAAGAGTGATTAAAATAAAAAAATGAAGACCTTATTACTAATAGATAATCACGCTTTAATTTATCGATTTTTTCACGCCTTACCACCTTTAGCTAATTCAAAAGGAGAGGCGAGCGGGGCTGTTTATGGATTATCTAGTGTTTTGTTAAAGATAATTAGAGAACAGAGGCCTGATTATATAGCAGCGACGTTTGATTTACCGGGCCAGACTTTTAGAGGGAAGTTATATGATCAATATAAGATTCATCGACCGACCATGCCTAGCGATTTACAGTCGCAGGTAAAAAAGGCTCGTGATCTATTTGAGGTTTTTGGAATTAAGAGTATTGATCGGGAGGGTTTTGAGGCTGATGATGTTATAGGGTCTTTGGCTAAGAAGTTTAAAGGCGAGAAGGATTTAGTGGTAATCATTCTTTCAGGAGATTTAGACGTCTTGCAATTAGTAGATGGTAAGAAGGTAGTGGTTCAGTTTTTAAAAAAGGGAATTAGTGAGACGAAGCTTTATGATGAGGAGGCGGTAATTGAGCGTTATGGCGTAAATCCAAATCAATTAACAGATCTCAAAGGGTTGCTAGGTGATACTTCTGATAATATTCCAGGTATTAAAGGGGTGGGTCCTAAAACCGCTAGCCCATTAATAGCTAAGTACGGTAACCTTGATAATTTATTTGAAAATCTTTGGGAGTTGCCAGAGAAGATTGGTAATAAATTAGAGAATCAAAAAGAAGCAGCTTTATTTTCTAAGGACTTAGCCACGATTAGAGTTGATATTCCATTTGATTTTTCTTTAGACGATTTAAAAAGAAGGCCATTGAATAGAGATGGGATTAAAAGTTTTTTTCAAGAAATGGGTTTTGCTAGTTTAATTAATAGATTAGAAAATATTATTGATTAATGAATCAAGAAATAAAAAATAAAATAGCTAATTGGCTTCTTAACCCTGATAACCCAATGAGTGACGAGGGAGATTTACTAGGTAGGTTGAAAGAAGAGGGTTTGGAAAAGATATTTAATGAGATTGAGCTACCCTTGGTTGAGGTCTTAAGATCAATGGAGAGATTAGGAATTAAGATTAATAAAAAAACCGTCAAGAAACTTTTAACTGATTACAATAAAGAATTACAAACATTAGAAAAAAATATTTATAAGGAGGCGGGTGAAGAATTTAATATAAATTCCCCACAGCAACTTTCTAAAATTTTATTTGAAAAATTAGAGATTAAACCAAGGGGGAGAGCTACTAAAAGTGGCTTGCATTCAACTAGAGCAGAAAAGTTACAAGATCTAAAAGAAGAGCACACGATTATTAAATTAATTATTCAATATAGAGAGTCTTTTAAAATAAAATCTACTTATTTAGAGCCATTAATAAAATTAGGTGATCGTGTTCATACAACTTTTCTTCAGACTAGTACCGCAACAGGAAGATTAAGCTCTCAAAATCCCAACCTTCAGAACATTCCTTTAGTGGTTAAGAGGGTTTTTATTGCTAGCCCAGGATACAAGTTGGTTTCTTTAGATTATTCACAGATTGAATTAAGAATTTTAGCTGGTTTAAGTAATGATCCAAAAATGATCAGTGCCTTTAAAAAAGATCAAGACATTCATCGCCTTACAGCCAGCCAGGTTTTTAATGTGGAGCTTGATAAAGTAACAGTAGATATGAGGAAGATGGCTAAGACACTTAACTTTGGAATTGTTTATGGAATGGGAGCGGTTGCTTTTGCTCGTAGTAGTGGCTTGAGCAGAAAAGAGGCCGATCATTTCATTAAAGAATATTTAGCTGATTTTAAGAAGATAAAAGCGTGGCAAGAAAAGATTAAAAAGAAGGCGTTGAAGATCGGTTATGTTGAAAATCTGAATGGTAGAAAGCGTTGGCTACCAGCCATCAATTCTGTTAATAGATTTTTAGCCTCTGAGGCTGAGCGAGCGGCGATTAATATGCCCATTCAGAGCTTGGCGGCAGATATTATTAAGTTAGCTATGATTAAAGTTTATCAGCAATATAAAAATGATGACGTAAGGCTTCTTTTATCAATTCATGATGAATTGTTGTTTGAGATTAAGAGTGATAAAGTTAATAGTGTAGTTAAAAAAATCACTCAAATTATGGAAACGGTTTATGATTTTCCTGTGCGTCTCAAGGTTGATGTGTCGATAGGAAAAAATTGGGCTGATCTTTAATAATGGCTTTGTTTTTTGGAAAAAAAGAAGAAAAAGAAGAAAAAGCCACCTGGTCGCTTGATCAGGGCTTACTTAATGCTTTGATAGTGGGGTTGGAAGAGGGGGTGATAGTTTATGACACTAGCTTTAAAGTTTCTAATTTTAATAAATCTGCAGAAGATATTTTTAAAATTAAAGCGAGTGAGGTGGTTGGAAAAACTTTTTCATTAGCCAAAGCTAAAAGTTTTAAATCAAAGGTTTTAGCTCAAGCTATGTTTCCTTCTTTGGCGCCGACGGTAATTAGAAGATCTGATCCAGGTACCTATCCTCAGATAATAGAGGTCTCTTTAGAAAATCCAGCTAAAGAGTTGCGTATAGTTACTCATAAAATAGTAGATGATTTGGGTAAGACGAGAGTTTTTATTAAAGTGATTAAGGACAGGACTAGAGAGTTGGAATTATTAAGGGCTAAGAGTGATTTTATTACAATCGCCGCTCATCAATTGAGAACGCCAACAACAGCGCTTAATTGGGCTTTAGATAATTTAAGCAAGGATAAGAGTTTGAGTAAAGATAGTAAGGGGGAGTTAAAAATTGCTCGACAGACAGCTAAGAATTTAATTAAGACGATTAATGACTTAATTAACATTACTCAAATAGAAGAGGGTAAGTTTGGATATAATTTTAATAAACTAGAGTTAAATAAATTTTTATCTAAATTATTATCTGATGCTGATGCGGTGGCAAAAGAATATAAAGTAAAGCTTTATTACAAACGCCCAAAATCAAAAGAGGTTTTTGTGAATGCTGATAAGGCTCGTTTGGGATTAGCAATAGCTAATTTAATTGATAACGCTATTAAGTACAACGTTCCAAATGGTCAGGTGATAGTTAGTTTGAAAAAAATACCTAATAAGCCCATGGTGGAGATCAGCGTTCGAGATACGGGGGTAGGTATTCCAAAGAATGATATAAAAAAATTGTTTACTAAATTTTTTAGAGCTAAGAATATCGAGCAATATGGTGTTGAGGGGTCTGGTTTAGGACTCTATCTAACTAAAAAT
Source organism: uncultured Candidatus Saccharibacteria bacterium (assembly GCA_964432405.1). Lineage (GTDB taxonomy): Bacteria > Patescibacteriota > Minisyncoccia > UBA6257 > UBA11618 > UBA11618. The sequence continues at coordinate 138,899 of CAYSNH010000001.1, read as the reverse complement.
ATTATTAATCGTCACGGAGGCACTATTAGAGTAGATTCGGTAGAGAGTAGAGGGAGTACTTTTTATTTCACCCTACCCACCGATCCTAAATTAATACCCTTAAAAATCTTGGAATAGTTTATGCCAGAGCTTCCAGAGGTGCAGACGACTATTGATGGTTTAAATAAAAAAGTCCGCCGTAGGCGGATTATTGGTTCTTGGTACGATTGGCCAAAATTTAATCAAGTTGATAAAGCTAAGGGGCATACTATTAAAAAGATAGAAAGAATTGGTAAAAACATTCTCTTTTATTTTACCGACCCTCACATCTTACTGGTTCACATGAAAATGACCGGGCATTTATTAGTGGGTGAGTGGGAGATAAAAAAGAAAAAAGTAATTCCAATAAAGCCCAAAGAGATGAAAGAGAGAATCAATGGCTTTATTCACTTTGTTTTAGTTTTAGATAATGGAAAGATGATTGCTTTTTCAGATTTAAGAAAATTTGGGAAAGTGGTCTTTGGAACAAAGGACGAGATAGAAAATCTACCAGAGTTAAAAAAACTAGGCCCAGACGCCCTAGTAATATCTTTTAAAGATTTTTCAAATAATGTTTTAAAAAAGAAAAAAACTATTTATCAAACCTTGCTAGATCAAGAGGTGGTAGCAGGGATTGGTAATATTTATGTTAGTGAAATACTTTGGAAGGCTAAAATACATCCTTTAACGCCTGCAAATGAATTGAACAAGGATCAGTTAAAATTAATGCATAAAGCCACTAAACAGATATTAGCTAAAGCGGTTAAGTTTAGAGGTACTTCGGTTGATGACTATAGAGACGCTTCAGGAAAGAGAGGTGGTTATGCTAATTATCGCTTAGCTTACGGAAAAGAGGGTGAAAAGTGTGGGAGGTGTAAGGTTAGTAAAATGAAGAGGGCTAAGAAGGGAGGGCGGTCTTTTCATTATTGTCCAAAGTGTCAGGATAATAATTAAATATATAATCAATCGTTTTTTTGTTATAATAGAAGCCAATGATTATTTATCTTCACGGTCCTGATTCATATCGACGTCAGCAGAAACTTAAAGAAATAGTTAGAGAGTATGCAAAGAAGCATTCTAGCTTAACAATTGATCGCTTTTATTTTGACGAAGGTAAAGAGGAGTTGGTTAGGTTTGAGGACTTTGTTAAAGGGAGGTCGTTGTTTGGCGGTCATCGTTTGGCAATTACTTTTAATGTAGGGGGGATTAAAGAAAAAAACATAATTAAATTATTTGAATCCTTATCTGAAGAAAAAGAAGTAATAGCGCTTATTTCGGAGGAAAAAACTCTTAATAAGGATTTTTCATTTCTCACTAAGCAGCCGGTTATTAATCAAGAGTTCAGCGATCTGACTTCTACCCAAATCTATTCATTTATTAGGCAAGAGGCCGCAAGGAGAAGTTTATCTTTATCATCAACTGATATTAATATGATTGCTGAGACTTATAGGAATGATAATTGGGGGATTGTAACAGAGTTAGATAAGTTGGCTTTAGGAGGGTCAGTTACTCAGTCTTTACCCCAGGCTAGTCTTTTTCAGATGTTGTTTAAATTACAAAAAAGATTTCCTCTTAAAATGAGGATATCTACTTTAGAGAAGTTGTTGGTAGATGAGGATCCAGCTAAGATATTTAATCTTTTAGCTTATCAAAAAAACGTCGCAGATAGAGATGTTTTTTCTAACTACGACGTTTTAGTGAAGTCTGGTAAATTAGATTACGAAACAGTCTTATTAGACTTAGTAATCCTCTGAGTTAAGCGAGACTTAAGTCGATTAGCTCTATTTTTATTAATAATATTTTTCTTAGCAGCCTTATCCAGCTTCTTGTATACGTTAGGAAGCATCTTAATAGCTTCATCTGATTTAGTTTCAGCAGTCTTTTTAAAATCTCTAACAACTTCTTTGAGAGTTTTTTTCTGTGACAAATTACGCGCACGACGACGCTGGCTTTGTCTTAGGGATTTCTTAACTGATTCTGTATTAGGCATATAGGGAGATGATAGGGAAAAAAATTAATTTAGTCAATATTAAAATCACTAACCATGATGGGCTTGTTCAATTCTTGAGGGGTAATGCCACTTTTTTTATTAAACTTTGTTTGGGCCTGCCGACGCCTTTTGGTCTCTTCTAGGGTCTGTTTAATAGAGTTGGTTAAGAGATCAGCATAAAGAATAACCTGGCCTTTAGTTGATCGAGCTGCTCGACCAGCCATTTGAATAAGGCCTCGATAGTTGCGAAGAAATCCTTCTCGATCTGCATCAAGAATAGCTACTAGACTTACCTCAGGGAGATCTAATCCTTCACGTAATAAGTTAACACCAACAACCACGTCAATATCACCTCGACGTAAAGAGGCTAAAACCTCAGGCCTTTTTAAGGTTTTAATCTCTGAATGTAGGTAGCTAGCTTTAATGCCTTGATCTAATAGATGTTCAGTTAAATCCTCAGCAGATCTTTTAGTTAATGTAAGTGCTAAAACTCGTTCATTTTTAGCTACACGACTCTTAATTTCTTTTAATAAATCTATCACTTGAGTTTGAGCTGGTCGGATAGATATTTTAGGATCTAAAATTCCCGTAGGCCTTACCACCTGCTCAGTTATTTGGCCATTCTTTTTAGCTTTATTTATTTCATAATCACCAGGAGTAGCAGAAACATAAATAGTTTGCCCAACCTTCTTTTCAAACTCTTCAAAACGTAAGGGTCGATTATCTATAGCAGAAGGTAGTCGATAGCCGTATGTAATTAAAGAATCTTTTCTTCTTGAATCACCAGTTTGCATGGCTTTTAGTTGGGGGATCGTGATATGAGATTCATCAACTATTAATAGGAATGGCTTAGGAAAATAATCTAATAATGTGAGAGCAGGTTCGCCTGGTTCTCGAAAATCAAAATGCCGAGAATAATTTTCAACACCATTAACATAACCTTGTTTTTTTAACATCTCAATATCAAACAAGGTCTTTTTTTCTAAGCGCTCAGCTTCTTCAAATCTATTATCTGATTGAAAGCACCTAACTCTTTCCTCCATCTCGCTTTTAATGTTTTGTAGAGCGAGATTAAATTGATGTTGGGGAGTTACCCAAAATTTTGCTGGATAAATATCTAGACTATCTCTATTTTTATCATCCATCTTAATAGAAATAATCTTTTTACGATTCATTTCTATTTCCACCTTATTATCTGTGACTAGGTGGATGATAACTTTGCCTGTTCCTAGTCGATTAGTATCTAATATGTATTCTCCTAAGGCTATATTGTTTTGGCTACGAATATATTGAAGAAGGCTAAGGTGATTAATAATATCTTTATTGCTAATCACTCCACCAACTTTTAATTCTAGACGGGCTTTTTTATAGTTGTCAGGACTACCGATTCCATAAATGCAAGAAACAGAAGCGATAATTAAAGAGTCTTTTCTGGTAAATAGATTTTGAATAGCAGCATGACGTAGCTTATCAATCTCTGAATTAATACGAGCATCTTTTTGTATGTAGGTTTTATCTATTGGTAAATAGGCCTCGGGTTGGTAGTAGTCGTAATAGGAAACGAAGTAATTAACAGCGTTTTTAGGAAAAAATGATTTAAATTCTTGATAAAGTTGAGCAGCTAATATTTTATTAGGAGAGATTATTAGAGTTGGCATATTTAATTCTTTAATAGCTGAGGCAATGGTAAAGGTTTTACCTGATCCAGTTACGCCTAATAAGACCTGATCTTTATGGCCTTTTTTAACTCCTTTAACGAGTTCTTTGATAGCTTGGGGTTGATCACCTCCGGGCTTGAAGGGTGATTCTAACTTAAACTTCATAAGGACCCATATTATAAAGGAAAATTAGCCTTTTGTCACTTAAAAGTTGTTATTTTACGGCCCTCTCTATACTATATAGGTATGATTTATCGTTTAGTAGGAGAGTTAGTGTCTAAAAAAGAGGATTTTATTATCGTTGATGTTAATAAGGTAAATTACAAAGTATTTATATCGCCAAAAACTCACGACCTTTTACCAGAAACAGGAGAAGAGTTAAAAATTTATACTTATTTAAATGTAAAAGAAGACGCTTTAGATCTATATGGTTTTTCAACAGAATTAGAACTAGGTTTTTTTGAGAAATTAATTAGTATCAGCGGAGTGGGTCCTCGATCAGCCTTGGGAGTGATGGCAGTGGCTCCAGTTGATCAATTGATAGCAACTATTAATGAAGGTAAGCCGGATTTATTGACTCGTGCCTCAGGAATTGGTAAAAAAACGGCAGAGAGAGTGGTTTTGGAGTTGAGAGGTAAGGTGGTTGCTATAGGTACTGAGGAAGTGGTAAGGGCTATGGAGTCTGATATTGAATTAGAAGAGGCTTTGGTAAGTTTAGATTATACGAAGGCTCAAGCTAAAAAAATAATCTCTCAAATAGATCCTAAGTTAACAAAATTAGAAGATCGCTTAATAGAAGCTCTGAAGAAAGTAAAGAAATGAATTTTTTAAGAAAAATTTTTTATATGATACCAGGGCTTCCCTGGTTGTATCATTTTAGCTGGTCTTTTTTAGGAGCGGTGTTTTTTGGTTTTCCTTCAAAAGATATTTTTGTAATTGGCATTACTGGAACCAAAGGCAAGACAACTGCTATTGAATTATTGAGCGCTGTTTTAGAAGCGTCTAGTGAGAAGGTGGCGGTTCTTTCATCGATCAAGGTTAAGGTGGGAGAAGAGGAGGGTAAGAATAAGACCGAAACTACAATGCCTGGACGTTTTTTTATTCAAAAGTTTTTAAGACGTTCTGTTAAGGCTGGTTGTCGGTATGTAATTATTGAAGTTACCTCTGAGGGCATTGCTGCTAACAGGCATCTTTTTATAAAGTGGGATGTGGCTGCTTTAACTAATCTTGCTCCAGAGCATATTGAGGCTCATGGTTCTTTTGATAAATATAAGGAAGCTAAATTAAAACTTTTTCGTCTAGCTCAAAAACTTTGCTTTATTAATAAAGATGATCAGTATGCTAGGGAATTTGAAAAAGCGGCTCAAGGAAAGGTGGTTTGGTTTGGGAAAAGTAATCTTGAAAGCCAATTAGCCGGAGAGTTTAATAAATATAATGTAGGGCTAGTTGAAGTTATCGCTAGTGAGCTAGGAGTTAATAAAGAAAATATTAGAAAAGGGGTGGTTGGTTTTGCGGGTATTCCTGGAAGAATGGAATTTATTCAACAAGAGCCTTTTGCGGTGATAGTTGATTATGCTCATACGCCAGATTCTCTAAAGGCGGTCTATCAAAGTCTCAAGCCGGAATACGATAGATTGATTTGTGTTTTGGGATCAGCTGGAGGGGGAAGGGATAAATGGAAGCGACCCGAGATGGGTAAGATTGCGGCTGAGTATGGAGATGAAGTTATTTTAACTAATGAAGATCCTTATGATGAAGATCCAGAAAATATTATCGAGGAGATTGCTAAAGGCTGTCCTCAAGCTAAGAAGGTTATTGATCGAGGAGAAGCGATTAAGATTGCTATTGAACTAGCTCAATCTGGAGACGTGGTTATTATTACCGGCAAAGGCAGTGAAAATTCTATTCACTTAAAAGGAGGTAAAAATATTGCTTGGAGTGATAGAGGGGCTGTTTTAAAGAGTCTGTAAAGTTATTAAGAGTTAACTTTTAAGAAATATTATATAATGATCTTATGAAATTAACTTTTAATGGAGGTGTTAAAGCTGTCACGGGAGCAAATTACTTATTAGAAAGTGGCGAAACAAAAATATTAATCGATTGTGGTCTTCGTCAAGGAGGGAAATTTAGTGAACGGCAAAACTGGAATGACTTTCCTTATAATCCTAAGGATATTAAAGCGGTTTTCATTACCCATTCTCATATCGATCACATTGGCTTATTACCAAAGTTGTATAGAGATGGTTTTAGAGGAACGGTTTATTCTACAACGCCTTGCAAAGAATTTTCACGAGTACTGTTAAAAGATTCGCAGCATATTTTAGAGATGGAGGCAGAGAGATCAAATAGACCCATCTTATATAAAGAGGAAGATATTGCTGGTTTAATGAAGCTTTGGAAAGGAGAGGGGTATCATAAGCCGATTAGCCTTGATAATTTTACAGTTACTTTTTATAACGCCGGGCATATTTTAGGTTCAAGTGTTATTCATGTTGAGGCTGATGGTAAGAGGATTACTTTCTCTGGAGATCTGGGTAATAGCCCAGCTCCTTTGATTGGCTATAAAGAGGAGTTGCCAGAAACAGATTATTGTTTGATTGAATCAACTTATGGAGATCGTATTCACGAAGACATAGCAGAGAGAAAAGGAACGATTGAAAATATGATTGAAAACGTTGTTAAATCTAAGGGGACATTAATGATTCCAGCTTTTGCCATGGAAAGAAGTCAGCAATTGCTTTTTGTTATTCACGAATTAATTGATGAGGGGCGAGTGCCTAAAGTGCCGGTGTTTCTTGATAGTCCGCTAGCTATTAGATTAACTGAGATATATAGAAAGCACCGCAATTATTTTAGTAAAGATGTTATTACAGAGATTAGTCCAGATGAGCCAATTTTTAATTTTCCAGGATTAAAAAAGACTTTAACAACAATGGAGTCTAAATCTATTAATGAGGTTGATCCGCCCAAGGTAATTATTGCTGGTTCGGGAATGATGCACGCAGGCAGAATATTGCACCATCTAAAACACTACTTACCAGATCCTAATAGCATTCTTTTAATTGTTGGGTTTCAGGCCAAAGGTTCTTTAGGACGTCAATTATTTGATGGAAGAAAGAAGGTTAGGATACATGGGGCAGATGTAGAGGTTAATTGCCAGATTAAAGCTATCGGTGGTTATTCGGCTCACGCTGATCAGCCTCAGTTATTAGATTGGCTAAGACCACGAAGAAAAACTTTAAAAAAAGTTTTTGTTGTTCAAGGTGAAGAGGATGCTAGTGCTGTTCTTAGAGATAAGATTAGAGATGAATTAGTTATTACAGCAAGTATCCCTCAGAAGGGAATTACTTATGATATAATTTAATACAATGGCTAACAACAACTTCAAATATAATATGAAGTATAAGATCTGTGTCTCTGGAGCAGCTGAGACTGGACATTGTGCTAAAGACGCTTTAGAAAAGGCTGAGCAACTAGGCGCAGAGATTGCTAAAGCTGGCATGATTTTAGTTACTGGAGCAACTACTGGTACTCCTTATTGGTCTGCCAAAGGAGCTAAGGAGGCAGGAGGTACGGTTATTGGATTGTCACCAGCTGTTTCTAAGGCCGCTCACATTAAGAGCTATCGTTTACCGGTTGATTATCATGACATGATAATCTTTACAGGCTTTGATTATTCAGGAAGAAATTTACTATTAACTCGAGCGGCTGATGCGGTAATTACCGTTTGTGGTCGAATGGGAACTTTAAATGAATTTACTATTTCTTTTGAAGATAAGAAGCCAATGGGAGTCTTAGAGGGAACTGGTGGAATCGCAGACGAAGTCAGAGATATTGTTGCTAAGGCTCACCGTGGACCAGGTAAGATAGCTTTTGAGAGTGATCCTAAAAAATTATTACAACTAGTTGTTGAATTAATTGATAAAGAAAATAAGGATCTTGTTTAATGATTAAGGCTAAATCTCTAATACCAGCAGGTATAATGGCCGGGGCTATTATCGGGGCCGGTATTTTTTCTTTGCCTTTTATTTTTGCTCAGATAGGAATCTTTAATGGGTTTGTCATAATGGCGTTAGCTACAGCGGTTGTGGTGATGATTCATCTGTTTTATGCCGACATTATCGTTAGGACAAAGGAGCGCCATAATTTTGTAGGTTTTTCTAGATTATATTTAGGACCAACTAGTGCTGCTTTTAGTGTTTTGATGACAGTGGTTCAGATGATGTTGGTCTTGGTTATTTATTTAGTTTTATCTTTAAGCTTCACAAAACTAATTTTTGGTAGTAGTTCTTTTTCTCATTTATTAGTCTTTTGGCTTTTAGGAACGGTTGTTATTTTTTTGAATTTAAAGAAGTTGGGATTATTAGAATCTATTATTGCGATTGGCATGATTGGTATTATCGCGGTTATTTTTATAATAGCCTTACCAGAAATGTTTCCTTTGGTAATTGACGTTACTGTTCCAACGGTAGGAAAGTCCTTATCGCCCATAGCCCCCATCTTTTTTGCCTTAGTTGGTAGAGTGGCGGTGTTGGCTATAGCGCGTTCTTCAAGGAAGAATGTGATAAAGATAAGGAGGTCTATAATTCTAGGAACCATTACTCCCGCAATAGTTTATATATTTTTTATTTTAGCCGTAATTGCTTTATCAGCTCCCGTTTCTCCTGATTCCGTTTCTGGTTTAGTCGGTCAGTTGCCATCTAGTCTTCTTATCTTAATAGGTGTACTTGGCTTATTAAGTCTCTGGAGTTCTTATATAATTATTGGCTATAACGTTAATGATATTTTGAAAGTTGATATGAAGTGGCCAGGATTTTTTAGAGTGGCCGCGATAGCTTTATTGCCATTAACTTTTTACCTGGCTGGTTTCCAAGATTTTATTAAGCTAGTTTCTTTGGCGGGTGGTTTGTTCTTTGGATTGGAGGCCTTGTTTATAATGGCCATGTGGATTGAGGCTAAAAAGAAGAGAAGAGGTAAGATGATCTTAGGTGATATTCCTAAGTCGGTTATTGGCTTGTTATCAATTTTATTTATTTTAATAATTCTTAATCAAATATATGAACTATTCTAAAGAACAAGGAAAGTCCAATCTGCCAGAAGAGAGAAATTACAAGCAGGAGTTTTTAAAAGGTGAAAAGCCGTTTTTAATGTGTTCTGATTGTGGCTCGGTTTATTTTGATAAGCACTGGCACCATAAAATAGAAGATTTTAAAAACTTAGATAAGGAAAATAATTTTCAAATGAAATTTAAGCTTTGTCCGGCTTGTGAGATGATCAAAAATAAGCAATACGAAGGGAGGGTGACTATAAAAAAAGTTCCTAAAAAATTTGAGAAAGAGTTAGGGGAGCTTGTTACGTCGTTTTGTCGAACTGCTTTTGAGATAGACCCCTTAGATCGTTTAATTAATATTAAGAAAGGAGATGCTAATTGGGAGGTGACAACTACTGAAAATCAATTGGCTAATAAGCTAGCAAGAAAGATAAAAGAAGTGTTTAATAAAATAGATGTTGAACATTCCTTCGCCAGCGACCCAAGTGGCGTGGTTGAAGTCACAGTGGAATTTAAATAAATTATTTCTACTTTTATTTTTAATAGTGGCTAGTTTATCTTGGAACTACGCCTTTTTTAAATTATTAGCTTGGGTGGTGATAGCTTTTCTCGTTAGCTTAATTCCTAGGAGATTTATTTTTTGGTTGCTAGCCGTTGGTGGTTTAGGTGAGTCTTTATTAGCGGTGACTCAGTTTATAAGGCAGAAAAGTTTAGGGCTTCAATTTTTAGGGGAGTCTATTTTAGAGCCATTAAATTTAACAATAGCCAAAACTTTTCTTAATCCTGGTTTGTTGTTGAGAGCTTACGGAACTTTTCCTCATCCTAATATATTGGCGGCCTTTTTAATTCTATCTTTAATTAGTTGCTACTATTTCTTTTTTCGTTACTCGGGAAAGCGCTGGCAATATTTGTGGTTAGTAATGATATTTATTAATTGGCTGGGGTTATTAGTGACTTTTTCTCGAGTTGGCTGGGCAATTGCTATATTAATGAGTTTGATCTTCTTATTGTTTAGTAGAGATTTTATTAATAAAAAAAATTGGTGGCGATTAACAACAGTTATTATTGTTTCAGTAATAGTATTAGCAGTTTCTTTTTCCTGGGCTGTTATTCCTCGCTTGCAAATTGAAACAACTAATTTCACTATTCAAGAACGTCTAACTGATTATCAAGTGGCGCTAGAAAAGATTAAAGAAAAGCCTTTGTTAGGTAGCGGTTTAGTTTTGGCCATGGGGGAGCGACCAATTCACAATCTTTATTTATTAATAGCAGTAGAGCTGGGATTGATAGGTCTTCTACTATTCTTAATGTTTATCGGAAGTTTTTATTGGCAAGGTTTTGCTAATTGGGAAAGAGGGGTAACCTTTATATTATTAGCCAGTCTTCTGCTATATGGTTTTTCCGATCATTTCTTATGGACCTTGAGACCAGGAATGGGGATGCTTTGGCTAATTATAGGGTTACTACTTTAAAGGGTTTTTTATTTTTTATAATTAGTTTATGCTAGATTTAATAACATGAGATTAGATTTAACGATTACTTATTTGGTCAGCAGTTTTTTAAATAGGTTGCTGGGTTTTTTCATTCATTGGTATGGAAATACTTATGTAATTTTTAAAAAATTAGTTTGCTCTTTGCGTCACAGCCTCATTCTTTATTGGGCGGCTTTTTTGATAGCAATTATTATTTATTTTGTTTGGGCTTTGATTCCTATCTGGTTAATAATTAGAATCTTTTACATTATCTAACTATGGATAGATTTTATTTTGACAGTATTAGATTGAAAATGGGAATGGGAGGACGGTTCTTAGCCCGTTTATTTATTTACGCCTTTTACGGATCCTTGGCAGCCTCTAGTATTGTTTTATCTTTTGCAGAGTTGCGTTGGATGCAGAGTTTGGGGATTTTTATTATTTTATTTTTAATTGATCGTTTGATGCATATTAATCAAGCGGATAAAAAATTAGCCGAACTACCACCAGGAAGAGTTAATCTTAACGAATATCTTTTACCAACAACTAATAATGTTGTAGAGAAGGCTTCAGAGCGCTGTTATTTTTTAGGTGGTCATTTTGATCTTTGGTTGATTAAACAATGTCTTGAACAAGTGGAAATTAAAAAAGGGTTGAAGCGATTAGAGGTTGATGTAAGGGTGGCGGTCAAGAAGATTGATCAATTGATTAAGTCTGATGGGCAAATAAAAATTAAAAAGAGTCAGATAAAGGAGATGTTGGATAGGGTTGTAAAAGAGGCGGGAGAGCGAGCCTTAGAAAGAGGCGGTAGTTATGTAGAGCCTCAGGATTTATTTGCAGTTCTAGCAAAATCACGTTCAGAGTTAGTAAGAGATTTTTACAAATCATTAGATATTAAGTTTGAGGACTTAGAAAAGGGTTTGATTTTCGGTTAAAATCAATATTATGAAGATGCCGTTTAATTTTTCTCTCAAGGTTGGTCGTTTTGTTCGGCTGTTTGTTTTGGCGGACCTGGCTCTTTTGGCTGGTTGGGGATTAATCAACCCAATTTTTGCTTTGTTTATTGTAGATAAGGTTCATGGAGCTACGGTGGTGACAGTTGGTATGGCCGCTGCTGTATATTGGATTATTAAAGGAGCTATCCAAATACCTATCGCTAACTTTTTAGACAAAACTCCAGGAGAGAAAGATGATTTTATGGTTTTGGTTTTAGGGTTAGTTCTAGCTTCCATTTCGGCTTTTAGCTTCGCTTTAGTAGAAGAGATTTGGCAATTGTATGCGGTGCAAGTAATTCACGCGATCGCTTTTGGCATGTACGTTCCTTCTTGGTCAGGAATGTTCTCTCGTCACCTGGATAAGAATCACGAGGCTCTGGATTGGTCCCTTGATAGCACAGCGATGTCTTTTGCAGCCGGTGTTACAGGTTTGGTTAGTGGAATTATTGTTAAGTTATTTGGCTTTATAATGGTTTTTGTTTTGGGAGGATTTTTCTCTTTGTTATCGGCTGTAGTTATCTTTTTTGTGCCACATATAATTTTCCCTCAGCGCAAAGGGCGTAAAGGAAGGGTTCTTATCAGAGATCACAAGCCCATTACTCATGTTCAAGAGTAGGTTATGAAGATTATTAAGAATTCGGAAATTGCTAAAATATTTTATGAAATTTCAGATCGTTTAAGGATGCAGGGTGTGGCTTTTAAGCCTCAGGCCTATGAAAAGGTGGCGGATGTTATCACGGGTCTGAAAAAGAGCTTGGTGGATATATATAAGGAAGGAGGGCTTGAGGCTTTGGAGAATGTTCCAGGAGTTGGTAAGTCTATTGCTTTAAAGATAGAGGAGTTAATCAAGACGGGTAAGTTAAAATATTATCAGAAATTAAAAAAGAAGATCCCAGTTGATTTATCAGAGCTAACAGCAATTGAAGGCTTGGGGCCAAAAAACATCAAAACTCTTTATGAGAAGCTAGGTATTAAAACAGTTAAGCAGTTAGAGAGAGCAATTAAGTTGGGTAAGGTTGGTAAGTTAAAGGGGTTTGGTGCAAAGAGTGAGCAGAATATTTTGAGAGGCTTGGGATATCTAAGGCAATCAAAAGGACGGCAAGCTTTGGCCGTTGCTTTGCCACAAGCAAAAGCCATTGAAAGGAAATTAAAACGTTTCAAGGGGGTTAAAAAAGTAACGATAGCAGGCTCATTGAGGAGAGGTAAAAAAACAATTGGTGATATTGATATAGTAGTTTGTGCTAAATCGGTATTTGGTAAGAAGATAATAGATTTTTTTGTCGCAATGCCGGAGGTAGAGGAGGTTTTTGCCAAAGGAACTACCAAGGCCCTGGTTAAGTTAAAAAGTGGCCTAGACGCCGATTTGAGAGTGATTCCTGAGGAGTCCTATGGAGCAGCCCTTAATTATTTTACCGGTCCCAAGGATCATAACATTGGTCTTCGTCAATTAGCCTTAAAAAAGGGTTATAAGTTAAATGAATATGGTTTATTTAAAGGTAGTAAGCAGATCGCAGGAAAGACCGAAGAGGAAATTTATAAAGCCTTAGGTCTTAGTTATGTGGAGCCTGAAGATAGAATGTAGCTCAGCCTCCTCTTGAAGCAAGTTGAAGAGATTGATAAGGTAAGAGTTGAAAAGAAAATGAACAAACCTATTAAGAGAATAAGAAAAAAATCTTCTTCGTTACGCAAAAAAGTTGTTTCGGCGGGTTTTGTGGTTTATAAAAAAACTGAAGAAGGCACAAAATTTTTATTATTATATAGAGGTAGAAATACTTGGGACATGCCGAGAGGGAAAATGGAAGAGGATGAGCGAAGTTTACAAACCGCTTTTAGAGAGGTTAAAGAGGAGACTGGTTTGAGTCGTAAGGATTTGAAAATGCAAACAAATTTTAAAGAGTTTGAAAAGTTTCCTTATAATCGTGGTAAGGAAAAAATGTTTAAGGTGGTAATCTTTTATTTAGCCGAGGCTAATAAGGATATTATTAGAATATCTGATGAGCATGATGGTTATGCTTGGTTTAATCTAAATGATGCTAAGAGGCATTTATCTCGTTTTAAGGTTAGGGCAGGTATTTTGCGCAAGGCTTGGGATCATATAAAAAAGAAAACCGAGGATTCTAAGAGCCGAAATACTTAGCTCCAAAAGCAAGAAGGATGATGCTAAGAAAATTGAAAGAGAAGGCTATTAATATAAAGAGGCGAGTAGATATTTTAGAGAAGCCCATTATTGCCATTGCGGTTTCGTCAGGGAATAAAGGAATAGCCATCATTAATCCTCCTACCATAGCTGCCGAAAGGCGAATCATTTTTGATCGGGTAAGATGACGAATTCTTTTTAGTCTTGGTAATTTAACAACTTGAGCGATGTCATTGAACAATCTATCTCTAAAAAAATAAAAAATAATAGAGTCTCCAATAACGGCACCAGCGGCTCCCATTATTGCTACTAAAGGAATTGAATTAAATTCAGAGATTTTGACTAGGATCATGATAGCTGGGGCGGTAGTAAAAATAGAGGTAAAAAAAATACCAGCAATAAAGGCGCCGATATACCTCCCTTGTTCTAAGGATTCAAAAAATCCAGATAACAAAGGACTATCCCACATGAAGTAAGCGACTATAACACTAGTAAAGATTATTATTATGTCGCGCTCTAAATTATTATTATTTGCTTTGAGCAATGATCTCTTTGAAGATCTCAGGATCGTTCTCTGCTAAATCAGCTAAGATCTTTCTATCTAATTTGACGTTACTTTTTTTAAGTTTATCAATTAGCTGACCATAAGTTAAGTCTTCGAGACGAGCAGCAGCATTAATCTTTGATTGCCAAAGAGTGCGAGCGGTTCGCTTTTTTTCTTTGCGACCGCGAAAAGCGTGAGTCCATGCGTGAAGCAAGGCTTCTTTAGCAGCTCTTTCTTTGCTTTTTCTTCCCCATTTAAATCCTTTGGTGAACTTTAGAATTTTAGTACGCTTTTTTAAAGCGTTTTTTCCTCTTTTAACTCTTGGCATATTTTTATTTAGAAGTTAGATATCCTTTGATTTGCTTTTCGTATCCTTTAGCAATGGTTCGTTGATTTCTTTTAGACTGAATCTTAGTACCAGTTTTTTTAGATCTAAAATGATCAACAGCAACTTGGCGACGCAATAATTTGCCGCTTTTAGATACCTTTATTCTTTTACTAACCGCTTTTTTCATAATTACTTTTGAATCTGAGTGATAATACCACGGCCACCGAATTTAGGAGTCATGGTTATCTTGTGAGGGTCGAGACCAGCTAAGAAGTTCTTTAGCTTTTCTTTGGCAAAGTCTCTATTAGCTCTTTCTCGGCCTCGCAGCACCATAACGATGCGAACAACGTGGCCTTTGGCTAGGAAGTTATTAGCTCTCTTAGCTTTGACCATTAGGTCATTTTGAGCTGAGCGGACACTAATTTGAACTTGTTTAATCTCTTCTTTAGTACCACTTTTTTGTTTTTTCAGCTTTTTTTCTTGCTGATAACGATATTTATCAAAATCCAGAATACGAGCTACCGGAGGTTTAGCGAGAGGTGATATCTCAATTAGATCGAGACCACGTTCTTGAGCTATCTTCAGCGCTTCATTGGTTTTAAGGACTCCTAGATTGACTCCTTTCTCATCAATTACCAATAGCTTTTCGGCTGTTATTCGGTTGTTTATTCTGGTATTGTGATTAATAGTAGAAATATACAAGGAAAGTATAATTAAGTCAATGAAAAATATAGCGGTAAATAGGGGTGCTCGTAGAGATTATGAGATATTAGATACTTTCGAAGCGGGTATGGAATTAAAAGGTTTTGAGGTTAAAGCCATTAAAACTGGGCATATTAATCTGGCTGGTTCTTTTGTGGTGATCAAAAAGAACGAGACTTGGTTATTAAATGCTAATATACCACCTTATCAACCGGCTAACACTCCTGAAGACTATGATCCTAAGAGAACTAGAAAACTTTTATTGTCAGCGGCAGAAATTAAAAGTTTAATGGGAAAGACTAAGGAGAAGAACTTGACAATAGTGCCTTTACGGGTTTATAATAAAGGGCGTTTGTTGAAGATGGAGATCGGCTTAGGTCGAGGAAAGAAGAGGGCTGACAAACGCGAGGACATTAAGAAAAGGGAGTGGTCTAGGCTTCGACGAAAGGTTGAAACTAGATAAGCAAGCAGAGTTCAAACTCTTTAAAATTTGAAACAACCGATAAACGGCAACGTTAATCGAACTCCAGCATTAGCTTACGCTTAAATGCTGCATCGGCGGCTGATGCTCGTTAGGTCATCACCGGTGTTAAACAGCGAGCTTAGTTTCTTAGTTGTCGGGACTAGGAAATAAAAATTAACCGACAAAGACTAATTAGTTTTTTGCCAAGAATGAGCTAATTGGTCTCAAAATTTAACTTGGCTAAGCTTGTAGAAAATCTGGCAGAAATATTTCGGACAGGGGTTCAATTCCCCTCACTTCCACAATTTATATTATTTTTTTAAAAGCCCCTTTAGCAGGGGTTTTTAAATTAAAAACCCCCCACCTGAATTCAGGCGGGGGGGTGACTGACGACTCTAAGGCTGGAAGCGATCAGCCTTTCGCTTCTTCTTCCTTCCAGGTCTTAATCTTACGACTTCTCCTGCTGCTGTTGATGTGCTTAATGATCATCGTTTGCAGTACGTTACGGATCTTTCCGCTGCCACCTGCCATTTGTATGACGGACGGATCGTTCAGAGGGAACTTTTTCAGTTTGCTCTTCTCTGGTTGGAGAATTTTTAATCTCCGGTCTTTCCAGAAGATCGGATGATCGGCCAAAACAGAGGTAAGTGAGTATAGGAAGTTGCTTCCTAGTTGAGGGGCTGACTTCACATATACAATCTCTGTCAGTCCCCAAATCTCATTGATGAGTTCGAAGAGAGTTTTCACATTGTCGCGAAATATTCTTTCGCCAATTTTCGGGAACACTGTTTCCAGACTCTTTACTAGATCGTCTCTGGAGCTGCCCAGCAACCCTGATGCCCAATGGCTGTGAATCATGGCGGCCATCTTTAGGAGAGTTGTTCCTGTTATTATGCACTTTCCCTTGTACTGATCCCATTGACACTTTCTATACAGAGGGAATCCGCTGTCTTCCGTTGTTAGGCGGTAGAGCATTGCCACCACCTTCGACTCTTTCTTCATGTTTCTCAGCAGGACGTTTCCACTTACTGACGTCCGGAAAGCATTCAGTTGTTTGAATCTTTCCATTTCCCATTGGTAATTGGTGTCAAGGTGAATTGTCGCTCCTAAAGAAAAGGCAAGGCCTTCTTCTTCGAACAATCGTTTTGCTACAGTAATTCGTTGTTTGCCGTCGATGCAGAAGACTGGCTTGTAGAGAAAATGAGTATTTTCGCGATTTCTTACGTTGCTCCCCCTCATTCCAAGATCGATGTTGGGAAGGACTGTTCCATTCTTGAGTCCTTCCGCGATTCTTTTGAGGGATTTTGCTCTCAGCTCACATCTTTGATAATCATCAAAGATGATTTGATCCAGTTCTTTTGCGTCAATTACGCCTCGGATGACAATTCTTTCCGGGAGGCCGTCACTAGCCTCTTGCACATGAAGTGCTGAATGGTGAATGGTGAGAGCAGCTTTTTTAACTCTCTTAGCCGCTTTGTTACTAGCCATAACGGAAGTCCTTTTTTGTGGTTCGCACTCACTGGTGGAGTTATGAACCGATCACTGAAATTGACAAAGTACCTTTTGCTCAACCTTTGTTCTTTGAACTAAGGCTAAACAATTCACATTAAAATAGTATATATAGATTTAAAAGTCAAGCCTTTTATTTGGAAATAAGTGGAGGCATAAGTTATAATTACTGCCATGCGATTATCTCCCTCATCTTTAAATTTATTTCTCGAATGTCCTAAATGTTTTTGGTTACGAATGAAAATGGGTGTTCATCGACCTATGGGTCCTTTTCCTTCTTTGCCTGGTGGTATGGATGGTTTAATTAAAACTTATTTTGATAAATATCGAGCGGTAGGAAAGTTGCCGCCGGAGATAGAGGGGGAGGTTGAAGGGGCAGAGTTGTTTTCTGATGTTGAGGCTTTGAATAGGTGGCGTAATTGGCGCACTGGTTTAACTTGGAACGATCCAGAGAGCGGGGCTACTTTGAGTGGCGCTTTAGATGACTTGATGGTCAAAGGTGACTTGTATATACCAGCTGATTACAAGACGCGAGGTTATGATGTAAAGCCGGGTGGAGAGCATTATTATTTCAATCAGATGAATTGTTACGCCTTAATGCTTAAAGAAAATAACATGCCTGATATTGGTCATGCTTTTCTTATCTATTGGATTTCTAAAGAAGTTAGCGAGGGAGGGATGACCAGGTTTGACGTTGTTGTTAAGAAGGTAGCTACTGATTCTGAAAAAGCTCGTCGGGTAGTACGAGCTGCAGCGGAGCTAATTCAAGGGCCAATGCCACGAGCACATAGTGAGTGCGGCTTTTGTTCCTGGGGTGTAGATTTTTTGACTGATTAGCTCTTTTATTTTATTTTGAATATATGCTTAAAGGCTCTGAAAGATTTAACTTGCCAGAAATTGAAGAGAAGGTTCTTGAGTTTTGGAAGAAAAATAAAATCTTTGAAAAAAGTCTAGAAAGAGATAAAAAGAAAAGCTTTGTTTTTTATGAGGGCCCACCGACTGCTAATGGGCGACCTGGTACTCATCACGTGTTAGCACGTGTTTTTAAGGATGTGGTTTTGCGTTATAAAACGATGCAAGGCTATTATATTTCTCGACGAGCTGGTTGGGATACACAAGGCTTACCGGTGGAGATTGAGGTAGAAAAAAAATTAGGCTTAAAAAATAGACAGGCGATTGAGGACTATGGAATTGATAAGTTTAATAAGAAGGCTAAAGAGTCTGTTTGGAAGTATAAAGATGAGTGGGAGAAGTTAACTGAAAGAATTGGCTTTTGGTTAGACTTTGATCAAGCTTACATTACTTATGATAATAAATATTTAGAAACTCTTTGGTGGATTTTTCAGCAAGTTGATAAGAAGGGGTATTTGAAGAAATTTTATAAGGTAGTTCCTTTTTGCATGCGTTGTCAGACACCTCTTTCTAGTCATGAAATGGGGCAGCCAGGAGTTTACAAGCTTACCGAAGACCCTTCTGTTTATATAAAATTTAAAATTAAAGGTGCTAAGAATGAGTATTTGCTGGTGTGGACTACTACGCCTT
This sequence comes from uncultured Candidatus Saccharibacteria bacterium, assembly GCA_964432405.1. Lineage (GTDB taxonomy): Bacteria > Patescibacteriota > Minisyncoccia > UBA6257 > UBA11618 > UBA11618. The sequence goes on along the minus strand of CAYSNH010000001.1, from coordinate 120,491 downwards.
GGACTTTGCCAGCTAACGTTGCAATAGCAGTCCAGCCAGATCTTATATACAACAAATATAAAGTAGGTAAGGATTATCTGTGGTCTGTTAATGCTCCTCCAGAAGTTGATAGTGAGGTTGTAGATAAGGTTAAGGGTAAGGATTTGATAGGAAAAGAATACGAGGCGCTTTATAAGAATAAAGGACCTCATAAGGTAGTGGGAGCTGAATTTGTTTCTGCCGAGGATGGTACTGGTCTAGTTCACATGGCGCCGGCTTTTGGTGAGGAGGATTTGAATATAATGAAGGAAGAGATGGAAGAGGGTGATATTCCAGTAACTGTTAGTGAAGACGGTATTATGAAAAAAGGCTTGCCGGGAGCTGGCAAGTTTATTAAGCAAGCTGATGATGATATTAAGGAGGATCTTCAAAAGAGAGGGTTTTTATATCATCAAACAACTATTGAGCATGAATATCCTTTCTGTTGGCGTTGTTCTCAACCCTTAATGTATCTAGCTCGTCAATCTTGGTTCTTTGAAATGAGTCGATTGAGGAAGGAGTTAATAAAAAGTAATGAGCAGATTAATTGGGTGCCGGATCATATTAAAGAAGGAAGGTTTGGTAATTGGATTAAAGAAGCAAAGGACTGGGCTATCTCTAGAGATCGTTACTGGGGAACTCCGCTACCTATTTGGGAGTGTCAGAAATGCGATCACTATCAAGTGGTTGGCGGTTTAGACGATTTAAATAAACACTCTAAGAATAATGAGAACAATTTCTGGCTAGTTCGTCATCCAGAGGCGACTCATAATGAAGAGGGTTGGATTTCTTCAGGTAAGAGAGCGGATAAAAAATCTAAACTAACTGAAAAAGGGGTCAAGGAGGCTAATAAGTTAGCGAAGTTTTTTAAAGCTAAAAAAATAGATGTAATTTATGCCTCTCCTTATCAGAGAACTAAGCAGGTGGCTGATATTATTAGCGAGGCTGTGGGAGTGCCTGTCGTTTACGATGATCAATTAGTGGAGTTAAATAGCGGGGTCTTTAATGGTGGCAAGATCGAAGATTATCATAAGTTCTTTGATGATTCTTTAGAGCATTTTAATAAAACGCCTGATAAAGGTGAGAATTTAAATGATGTAAAGAAGAGAATGTTAGATTTTTTTCAAAAGTCTAATAAAAAACATAAGAATAAAAACATTATCATTATTAGTCATGGCGATCCTTTGTGGATGTTGCAAAGCTCTTTAGAGGGTTGGTCTGATGAGGAGGCTTTAGATAAGGGGTCTTTGGAGACTGCTGGCAAGGTTCAGGTTAGAGCTAATAATTGGCCTCTTGATGATAAAGGAGAGCTAGATCTTCATCGGCCTTATATTGATAATATTATTTTGCAGTGTTCAAAGTGTGATGGAAAGATGAAGAGAGTTAGTGAGGTGGCGGATGTTTGGTTTGATTCTGGGTCAATGCCTTTTGCTCAATGGCATTATCCTTTTGAAAATAAAGAATTGATTAATAAAGGAGGTCAGTTTCCGGCTGATTATATTTGCGAGGCTATGGACCAGACTCGAGGTTGGTTTTATACATTATTAGCCATAGCTACATTATTGGATAAGAAGCTTTGTTACAAAAATGTTATTTCTTTGGGATTGATTTTAGATAAGAGGGGTCAGAAGATGTCTAAGTCAAAAGGCAATGTTGTTGATCCTTGGGATTTAATTAATAAGCATGGAGTTGATGCTTTGCGCTGGTACTTCTTTACAGTTAATCAACCAGGGGATGTAAAAAAGTTTGATGAGCATGATGTTGGTAAGGCTTTAAGACGTTCTTTAATGTTGTTATATAACTCATATGTTTTTCTCGAAACTTATAATAACAAGAACCATGCTAGTGATGGTAAGGAGAGTGTATTAGATAAATGGGTTAAGGCTCGTCTTAATGATACGGTCATCAAGGTTACTAATCATATAGAAAATTATCAGGTGGTAGATGCCGCAAAAGAGGTGGAGTCGTTTATTGATGATTTGTCTCGATGGTATATTAGGCGATCTCGTAAAAGACCGGAGGCTTTACCAATTCTTCAAGAGACCATTTTGGTGGTTAATAAATTAGTAGCTCCTTTTGCTCCATTTTTTGCTGAAGCATTACATCAGTCTTTTAGAAAAAAAATTAAAGGATTGGATTTGAGCTTATCAATTCATTTAGAGGATTGGCCAAAAGCTAATAAAAAACTTATTGATGAAAAATTAATTGATGAGATGGCAGAGGTTAGGCAGTTAGCCAGTTTGGCATTAGCAAAAAGAGCATCAGCGGGTATTAAAGTTCGTCAGCCATTAGCTAGCTTAATGGTGAAAGATCTTCAAATTAAGAACAAGGAGTTGTTGGCTATTTTGGCTGATGAGATTAATGTAAAGGCTATTAAAAAGGATGATGGTTTAGATGAGGAATTGATGCTTGATATTAAAATAACTCCTGCCTTACAAAAAGAAGGGTGGGTAAGAGACTTGGTGCGTTCTGTTCAAGGATTACGACAGGATGCTGGTTTAAGACCTCATGACAAAATCGGTCTTTTTCTGAATGTTCCAACTGCGTTGAAGTCAGCTGTTGAGAGTGACAAGCAGTTTGCTGTTGATATTAATGCGACAGATATTTATTTTAAAAAATCAGAAAAGGCCGAGGCCGGCCTTTCTACTAAAATAGGTAATCAAGAAGTTTGGTTGGGTTTAAAGAAGTCCTAAGCGATTTCTAACCTTGGTTATTTTAGAATTAGCTATCTTATTAACCTTTTTGGCTCCTTGAGCCGCTATCTTTTTTAATTTTTCAGGATTAGCTAAGAGTTGCTTTTTCTTTTTACGATAATCAGAGAAGTGCTGATTGATTAGATCGGCTAGTGATTTTTTAAAACTAGCATAATTCTCTTCTTTAAATTCTTTCTCGACTCCCTTTATGCTTTTGCCCGAAAGAGAGGCGTAAATGGTTATAAGGTTGCTGACACCAGCCTTCTTTTTAAGATCGTATTTAATTTCTTTTCCAGAATCGGTAGTGGCGGTCATGACTTTTTTCTTAATGATAGCTGGAGAGTCATCAACAAAAATACATTCCTGAGGTCTTGATTTAGACATCTTGTTATGAGGATTATTTAAGCTCATGAGACGAGGTACTTCAGTGAGTAGGGGTTGAGGTTCTATAAATGTCTTACCAAACTTTTTATTAAACTTTCTAGTTAAGATTCTTGATAGTTCTAGATGTTGAATCTGGTCTTCTCCCACTGGAACAAAGTGAGCATCGTAGAGAATTACATCCGCAGTCATAAGAATAGGGTAGGAGAAAAGACCAACGTTAATATTAGAAGACTGGTCTTTTGACTTATCTTTAAATTGAGTCATCCGACTTAATTCACCAAAAGGAGTAATAGTATTTAAAATCCAAGCAAGTTCTGAGTTTGCTGGTATTTGTGACTGAATGAAGATGGTAGATTTTTTTGGGTTAAGACCGGCAGCTAGATAATCAGCCATTAAATTAATAATCTGCTTGGTCTTGTCTTTGGGTTTGAAATCTTCAGTTAGCGAGTGCAGATCGGCAATAAAAAAAAGGCAGTTGTAGCGGCCAGAGTTTTGAAGCTTTACAAAGTTATCAAGAGCCCCTAAATAATTTCCTAAGTGAAGTCGTCCGGTAGGTTGAATTCCTGAAAGTAGATTGGGTTTCATTGATTTAAATATACGATAAGTGGAGGGAATTGTAAAAACTTATCTTGGTCTTAAAGAGGTTTTTAAACCTCAATGATCACTGGAAGAACTATGGGTCGGCGTTTGGTTTTTCGATATAAGAATTCGCTAATCTGATCTCTGATTAATGACTTGGTATAATCAGCGTCTGAATGTTGATTCTTTGTTCTTTCAACAATACGACGCAATCGTTTACGCACCTCATTTAGCATTTCACGATTTTCTTTAAGATAAATGAATCCTCTGGATATAATGTCCGGGTTTTTTAATAATCGGCCGTTATGTTTGCTAAGAGTAGCAATAACAACAATCATTCCTTCTTGAGAGAGAACGCGTCGGTCACGAAGAACTATCTCTCCTACATCACCAACGCCTAATCCATCAACTAATATCCGACTAGCTTCAACTTGTTGGATGTTAACTTTAATAGCTTCTTTACTTATTTCAGCAACATCTCCGTTGTCTAGTAATATTACGTTCTCTCTTTTAACACCACACTCAACAGCATTTTCTCTATTAGCTGCTCTCATGAAATAGTAGCCATGGGTGGGAATTAAGAATTTTGGTTTTATAAGCTTAATAACATCACGGAGTTCGTCTTGGGGAGCGTGGCCACTGGAGTGAATGTCAATATCTCTTGATTGAAAAACCTTCGCTCCTTGGCGCGTAAGGTTGTCTTTGAGGATTTGCACTCCACGTTCGTTGCCGGGGATGATAGAAGAGGAGAGGATGAAGCTATCGCCAGGTTTTGTTTCAAAAAATTTATGCTCACCGTTAGCGATTCTCATTAAGCTGGCGTTAGACTCTCCTTGGGCGCCAGTGCTAAGAACCATGATTTTATCATCATCATATTTTTTCATCTCCTCTAATGGCAGAATAGTTCCTTTAGGAACTTTGATGAAACCGAGATTTTGAGCAATCTCTAGGTTAGATTTCATTGAGTAACCACTAATAAATATCTTTCTTTTTAATTTAATACCTATATTGATGATTTCTCTTAACCTGGTTAATAGAGAGGCAAAGGTAGCGACGACAATGCGTCCCTCGGCTTTTTCAAAAAGACTTTCTAGATTTTCTTCCACTAATCTTTCGGAAACTGTTCGACCACTAACTTCAGCGTTTGTGCTGTCGATCATTAGAGTGTGAACTTTGCTTTCCCCAATTTTTTTGAATGCATCCATGCCAATTGGCTTGCCAGCATGATCATAATCAAGTTTAAAGTCGGTAAAGTGAACCACGTTACCAATTGGAGTGGTGAAAATAGTTCCAACTGTATCAGGTACAGTGTGATCAAGTTCAAAAAACTCAGCCTGAAGATGCTTGCCAAATTTAACTTTGTCACCAGGACCAACCACTTCAACATCTAGCCTAGGAAGATTACGAAATTCCTCATGTCTCTTTACAATCATCGCTTTAGTGATAGGAGCGCAGTATACAGTTGGATTGCCAATCTTATCAATTATATAAGGGATAGCACCGGTATGGTCATAGTGGCCGTGAGTAATGATAAGGCCTTTGACCTTATGCTTGTTTTTTTCTAGGTAGCTAATATTAGGGATTATAAAGTCGATACCCGGGGTTGTTTCTTCAGGGAATTGTAAGCCGGCGTCTACAATCACGATCTCATCTTCATACTCGAGAAAGAGCATGTTCTTACCAACCTCCTCTAATCCTCCTAGGGGGATTATTTTTAGTTTAGGTTCTTTACTCGTGGATGAAGAGACCGTTTTTTTAACAGGAGTTTTTCTAGTAGATTTTTTTATAGTTTCTTTTTTTTGCATTTTTTTATTGGAATTTTCTGTATGTTCTTAGATGCCACTGATTTATTTTTTCAAATCGTTGGGCAGGGGTAGTAATGAAGTAAGAATAAAAACCTTTTAGATTTTTAGGCGCTATATATAAATAGTTAGGACTATAAAGGAATATAGCCGGCTTATCATCATTAATAATCTGTTGTAGTTGACTTAGTTTTTTATTGCGAGAATGATTATTAAAATCTTGTCGAATGCTTGATAGCAATCGATCGACCTGTTTGTCTTCGTATAAAGCAAGGTTGCGGCCCGGATAAAATCTTTCTGAAGAATGCCAAAAAGAGAAAATATCAGGATTCTTCTTCAAGATGTTGCCAAAGACAAGCATCTGATAATTACGTGTCTTAATTACATTATTACTAATATCATTTGTGTTAAGGATAATCGGATTGAGCACAATACCAATTCGAGCCCAGTCTTCTTTGATAAGTTCAACGGTTTTTGTTAAGAAAGGAATTTCAGGAACAATAATATCAAACTCTAATCGCAGCTGTTCCTTCTTATTGTTTTTAATTCTGACATTTTCTTCATTAATTGTCCACCCAGCTTTATCTAAAAGCTGAGCAGCCTTTTTTAAATTGAAGTTTTCATTAGCAAATAGTTCTTGATCGTAGCCACGTATATTAGGTGGAAGAGGTCCTTGCATAACAATAGTTTGATCATCAAATATCTCCTTAACCAATTTATTTTTATCAGTAGCCAAGTCTAAAGCTTTTCTGACAGACGGTGATTGAAGGGCAGGGGTAGTATTTGAGTTAAGAAAGATAGCGTAATAGCGAGGAAGGTTGATGGTAACAACCTTATGGCCAACTTTAATATGCTGGAGATGATTTTGAGTAAGGGCACCGACACCATCAATTTCTTTTCTATTAAACCCTTTAATTAGATCGCCATTGTTGTCATAGAAACGGAAAGCGAAATTTTCAATATAAGGCAGCTCATCATGATAGAGTTCGTTACTAGTTAAGCGATAGTGGGTAATAAAGCCGTCACGACGAATTTCCATTGTCCCGAACTTATAAGGCCCACTACTAACTGGTTCGATATTATACTGAGAAAGGCGCAGGTTGGCAGTTGGAATATTTCCAAAGATATGTTCGGGAGCGATTTTTAGTTCTTTAAAGTTGTCGATTAAGAAAACATAAGGAGTTTTGAGAGTAAAGCGAATTTCATCTTGATTTAATCTTTCTACCACCACACCACGCCAAGTGGAATAAAGAGGGTGATTGTTATTAGAATCTTGAATGGCTCTGATGGTAAACAAGACGTCATTAGCAGTTAATGGTTCGCCATCACTCCATTTTAGATCTTTCTTTAGAATAATCGTCCAAGATTTATTGTCTTCACTGATTTGATATTTATCAACTAGATCATCAAGATCGCTGTAGATTATCTCAATTAGGTCTCTATCTACGTCACTAGCATTACTTATCAAAGGGTTGATAAAAGAAGGCTGCCCAATTAGACCTTCAACATAAGAGCCGCCACGCACAGGTAGCTCTACAGTATTTTTGTAATAACTATTAACACTGATGAAGAATAAAGAGACTATAAAAATTAGAGTAGCGCCGATTAATGTTCGGCGTTCTAATTGAGATAGATGAGAGAAGATTTTATTAAATAGGTAAAACAAGGTTAAGTAATGCTAGACCAGCAAATAGAATAACAAAAACTATTGTGCTAATAAAAACTACTTTTTCTAATCCGCGGCGAGCCTGATAAAGGCCACCACCGCCACCACCGCCAAAAGCACCTCCTGCTCCAGAGGATCTTTCTTGCATTAGAATAAGCGCTACCAAAATGATAGAAACGACAATTTGAAGAAATGTAATAAAGTTTTCCATTTTTATTTTTTCTTTAGTAATGCCCAACCGAAAAAACTACTAACAACATTAAAGATAGTAATTATTACGGTAGATAGTAATAAGGGCTGTAGTCCATTAATACTAATATTTTTGGTAATAAAGTCAAGTAAATAAAGTGTTCCAGCATTAATAAGAAAGCCTAGTAAGCCAAGCGTGAGAATAATAAAGGTAGTTAAAAAGTATTTAACTAGAGGTCTAAGGTAGCTATTTAGAGCGGTAAATATTAAGGCTGTAGTTAATAATACGGAGGTCTCGGTTACCAATTCCACCCCTGGTACTAGCTGGCTAATGACTAATAAAGCAATGAGATTAACTAAAAAGAAGAATATGAGGCGTATAATAATCATTACGCTCTTATTTTATCACGCAATTGACGGTGATAGTTAATAGCGTAATTATGAGTTTGTTTAATAATTCTCTCAATAATCCTTTCTTCTTTTAACCCTTTAATTATTTTTTTGTCAGCAGTAGTTAATTTGCTTAGACCTAAGATTTTCTTTTGAGGCTTAGCAAAAGAAATAAGCTTAATAGCAGTCTTAGTTTTATCTAATGCTTTTTGAGCAGCATTGTACTGAGTAATACCACCATCAATAACAATTAGATCAGGATAAGACCATTCTGGGTGATTAAGGCGTCGAGTTAATATTTCAGCAATCATTCGGGGATCGTCTTGCGTAGGAGAGTTTTTAATTTTAAATTTCCTGAATTCTCTTATCTCAGACTGCCAATGACCAGCATCATTCTTTAAAACCGTCATAGCACCAACAGCTTCCTTTCCAGATAGATTGGAGATATCATAGCATTCAATTCTTTGCCACTTACTATCATTTAAAAACTCACTGTGACTAAGAATATTATCGATAGCCCAGAGATCAGAGTCTCGGGTAATTCTTTTTAATAGATTTTTCTTTTTGCCATTAAGAATATCTTTAATAGTTTTGAGACTTTGGTTGTAGATTTTTTTCTGCTCAACAGTAATAATGTTTTTCTTTTGGCAGCAAAAACCAAAACAGTTATCTATTTGGCTATTAAGGCAAATGCGAAGATGATTTTCTCGACAGGTACAATATGGAAAGTGACGACGAATTATTTTAAGCACTAGACGCAAGGCCTTGCCGTCAGTAAAAGGTCCAAGAGCCCTTTGGTCTTTGGGTTGATGAGTGATCTTAACTTTAGGAAAATCGTCTTTAGTAAAAGAAACAAAAAAATGATTCTTATCATCCTGCCAATAAACATTGAGTTTTGGTTTAAGGGTTTTAATTAAGGAGGATTCTTTAATAAGGGCTTCGATAGGAGAAGAAAGTTCCAGCCATTTTATATTAGTGGTTTCTTGGTGAAGTAGTTTTGTTTTGAGATCTGTTATTCTTAGGTAGTTTTTGAGACGATTGCATAGGTTGACTGCTTTACCTATATATAAGACCTCTTTGTTTTTATAAAAAATGTAGACACCGGGTGTTTTAGGAGAGGACTTTATTTTTTTTATAATAGAAGCTTTCATAAGCCTCAATAAAATAAAGCTTTTTTAAAGATCGGTCAATTAAAGATTTTGTATTTTTTGTATAAAAAAGGCGGCAGTAGTTCGGTGGTCTCGTTGAACTACCGCCGCCCAACGACCCTCGCTCTCTCACAAACGAGGACCTCATTGCGATTATTGTAATCTATCAATTAAATTTTGACCAGTCATCTCAGAAGGTTTTTTTATTTTCATTAAACCGAGAATAGTAGGAGCAATATCAGAGAGCATGCCAATAGTTTCATTTTCAATTCTTTTTACAACCGCTGGAGTTTTTGGTTTTTTAAATTTATTACCAATCAAATAAAAAGGAACGGGGCTGATATCATGCTTAGTTTCTATTTTGCCAGTCATAGGGTGAATCATACGTTCCACGTTACCATGATCAGCGGTGATGATTAGAGTAGCATCATGGGCTAGAGCTGCTTTCACAATTTTATCTAATTGATCATCAACAACTTTAATAGCTTCGATAGCAGCATCGAAATTGCCAGTATGAGCAATAATATCAGGACTAGCAAAATTACCAACAATAAAATCAACCTCTTTTTCTTCAATGGCTTGAATAATGCGATTGGATATCTCGCTAGCCATCATTTCTGGATGCTCGTCATGACGGGCTATGTTACGAGAAGGAATTAAAATTCTAAATTCATTTTTAAAAGGCTTGTCTTTAAAGCCGTTGAAGAAGTATGTGACGTGAGCATATTTTTCTGTTTCAGCCACTCTTAATTGAATTTTATTATTATCAGCTAAAACCTTTCCTAAAGAGTTGACGACTTTTTTAGCAGGGAAGGCGACTTTGGCATCAAAGCTATCGGAATAATTAGTCATTGTTACCAGATGAATATTTTTTAAGGAGAGAGTTTTAAATTCTTTGAAATCTTTTTGGACGAAAGGAGCAGCAATCTGCCTAATGCTGTCTTCTCTATAATTAAAGAAAATAATAGATTCATTATCTTTAATAGAATCCAGTTCTTCTCCTAAGCAAACAGGAGTAATGAAGTCATCTTTCAAACCTCTCTTGTATTGATAGTCGATGTAAGCTTTTAAATCTTTGATCAGTTCTTTTTTACCCAAAAGTGCATTGTATGCTTCTTTGGTGCGATCCCAATGATGATCGCGATCCATAGAGAAATAACGACCGGAGAGGCTAGCTAGTTTAACGGTCGGACTTTTCCCGATTTGTTGATAGAGGTCATTTAATAGATTAAGGAATCCTTTAGGGGGGCTGTCTTTGCTGTCGGCAAACAAATGAAGTTTAACAAGAGGTGCTTTTTTCTTTTTAGCAAAATCTATCAATGCTACTAAATGTTCTGAGGAAGCGTGAATATTACCTTCTGAGAGAATGCCAATTAAGTTGACGGCTGATTTATTTTTAATGGCGTGATTAAAGGCAGCTATCAGGGCTTTATTTTTTAAGAAGGACTTATCCTCAATAGAGAGGGTGATGCGAGGATAGTGTTGGTAGAGAACTTTGCCAGCTCCAATAGTTAAATGACCAACCTCACTATTGCCTTCTTCGTTCCAGGGTAAGCCAACAGCAATACCAGAGGCCTGAAGAGAACCGCTAAGATAATTTGCTTTAATGTGATTGATGGTTTTTGGCTTAGCAATGTAAACGGGGTTAGTAGGGTCGTTTCGACCTATACCCCAACCATCGGTAATTATTAATATAGTAGATCGTTTTGACATATCATTAGTTTTTTTGTATAATGGCGGTAGTCATTATTAATAATAAACGATATTCTAAAGTCCTAACAATCATCACTAATTACTCCTTTCATGAAATCACTAGTGATCTATAAAATTTATGGAATTAAACATCTTAGTTTTGGGCGGGATTATCTTTGGTTTAGTAGCCGGTTATTTTATTCGGCAAGCGATTTCTGTTCGCAAAACTAACTCTCTAGAACAAAAAATTAAATCTCAAGTAGAGGAGGCGCAAACTCAGGCGCGAGAGATTATCTTAAAGGCTCAAGACAAAGCAGCCGCTCTTTATGATGAATTTAAAAAAGAAGAATCAGAGAGAGGTACTAAGTTAAATCGTCTAGAGAATCATTTAATTAAAAAAGAAGACTTACTTAATAAACAGAATCAAGATATAGAAAATAAGCAAAAAAGGGCTAGTGAGGAGTTGGTAAAGATTAGTAGCTCCAAAGCTGATGTGGATGAGTTGCGTAAGCAAGCGGTAGAAAAATTAGAGAAGCTAGCTGACATGAGAGTGGGAGAGGCTAAAGAAAGTCTTTTGGAAATGGTTAAAAAAGATTATCAGAAAGATCTTATAGACTCTATTAGAAAATTAGAAAATGATCGTCGTGAAGAGATAGAAAAGAAATCACTTAGTATCATTACCACCGCCCTACAACGTTACGCTCGCTCCCACATTTCTGAAATGACTACCACTACATTTAATTTACCTGATGAGGATTTGAAGGGTAAGATTATTGGTCGCGAAGGAAGAAACATTAGAGCGTTAGAACGATTAACGGGTGTAGAGATAATTGTTGATGAAACTCCAGAAACTATCGTTATCTCTTCTTTTAATCCAATGAGAAGAGAGATCGCTCGATTGGCCTTAGACAAGCTAATTAAAGATGGTCGTATTCAACCAGCTAAAATAGAAGAAAAGGTTGATGAGGCTCAAAGAGAGACTGATAAACGGGTAATGGAGTTGGGTGAAGAAGCTGTTTATGAGTTAGGGATTGTAGATTTTCCTAAAGAAATAGTTCAATTATTGGGCCAATTACATTTTCGTACTAGTTATGGTCAGAATGTACTTCATCACTCAGTGGAGATGGGTCATATTGCTGGCATGATAGCTTCTGAGTTAGGAGCTAATGTTGAGGTGGCTAAGAAAGCGGCCTTGGTGCATGATATCGGTAAGGCTATTGATCATGAGGTTGAGGGGACTCATATTGAGTTAGGAAGAAAGCTTTTGAAAAAGTATGGGGTAGATGAGCTGGTTATTAGAGCTATGGAGGCTCATCATGATGATTATCCTCACACAACTCCAGAGGCGTTTATTGTGACTACCGCTGATATTCTTTCAGGAGCTCGACCAGGAGCTAGACGAGATAGTGTTGAGAATTATGTTAAGCGTCTTGATGGCTTAGAAAAAATAGCTCTTGATTTTGAGGGAGTTAAATCAGCTTTTGCTGTTTCTGGTGGTAGGGAGATTAGGGTCTTTGTTATTCCAGAGAGAGTTGATGATTTTAGCGCCTTGCAATTAGCTAAAGATATTTCCGGTAGGATTCAATCTGAAATGAAATATCCAGGAGAAGTTAAGGTTAATGTCATCAGAGAGATGAGAGCTATTGAATACGCTCGCTAATACTTAATTATTGACATAAAACCTGCTATAATATAAAGATTATAGTATAACCTAAAAGGTCGGTTCGTTGATGTAAGAATAAAAGATAACTTTAAGATTTATGAAAAAGAGTGGTTTAGTAGAAGCCGTTGCTGAAGCAACTGGCATGCAAAAAAAGGAAGCTCAAGATGCTGTTGAAGCTGTTTTTGACACTATTTTAAAAACCATGGGCACAGGTGAAGATGTTGCTCTTACTGGTTTTGGAACCTTCCGTGTTTATAATAGAGCAGAAAGATGGGGTCGAAACCCTGCTACAGGTGAAAAGATCAAAATCGCTGCTGCTATAAAGCCTAAATTCCGTCCTGGAAAGCTAATGAAAGAAGCCGTCCAGTAAACTGAATTGTTTCCTTTAATAAATAAACCCCGAAAGGGGTTTATTTATTTGTCTAATAGATTACCTAATTTTTCTTTAAATTCTTCTTCCTCTATATTTTCATTGAGAACTACCACATAAACATTTGGCGCCACTTCTTTATAATATTTGGCATCACGTAAATGTATATCAAATGTTGGTTTGTCTTGTTGAGTTATAACAGCGGAAGAAGAGCCAGAGAGACCGTTGGTAGTTAGATAGAATAAAAGAGAGGCTAATCCTAAGGCTGCAGCAAAACTAGCGCTTTCAATAAAGCGATTCTTAAATTGAGATAATCTAAAATTAGTAGAAGAGTTATTGTGATGAGTAGTTAAAATTTGCGTTTTGGAGTGGTGTAGGAACTCAGGACCAGGCTCAATCTTTTTTAGTCTCTCTAAATTTTTAATTAGATTCTTCATTATTTAAAATATTTTTTAGATTTCTAATAGCTCTATATTGCATTAAGCGAACTGCTCCCTCACTTTTATTAGTTATTTGAGCTATTTCGGTAGTACTAAGATCTTCAACAAAACGAAGAATAATAATGTTTTGTTGCTCATCGTTTAATTTCTTAATGGCGTCCTTAACACTATCTAGGCTAGATTGATGATCTAGCTCTTGATCGAAGTTGGCAGCTAATTTAAATTTATGCTCACTTACTTCGTCAATCGATGTTGCTTCTTTTTTGGTGCGATAGTAGTCGATCACTCTATTGCGCGCAATTCGATATAACCAACTAGAAAAAGGAAAGCCTCGTTGATTGAAATTGTTAATATTCTGCCAGGCCTTAAGAAATACTTCGTGGGTAATGTCTTCAGCCTCTTGATGATGGCTAACTTTAATTAAAACAAAACGGTATATCTGAGAAACGTAATGATCATATAATTGACCAAAACATTCAGCTTCACCTTTTTGAGCTTTTAAGATAATTTTTTGCTCATCATCTAACATAGTAAACGAAAAAATAACGCTTTAGTTACTTAATAAGTAGCGAAAGATAAGGGATAAGTCAAAAAAGATGGAGCGGGAGACGGGAATCGAACCCGCGTCTTCTGCTTGGAAGGCAGATGCACTACCACTGTGCTACTCCCGCTTGTTAGATATAATTAATAAGATACATAAAAATCTTGATTTTTACTAGTATTTGAGGCAAAATAGTTTATCTAATGATTACACGTAATACAAGAGTTGCTTTAACAACTCTAACAATTTTAATAGCTGCTATAGCGGTATATTTTTTAGCCCAGGGCTTTTGGTTGGGGGATGAAAATGTTCCGGAAGAGTTTATTGAAGCTCGAGTTAATGGTGCAGTTACAGCAAGAAAAATAGTATTTTTAGCTCACCAATCTTTAGCTGGCTTAGAACAGATTAGTCAGTTTGATGAAAAGAAAAATTATAGCTCGGCTTTAAAATTAGTAGTTCAAGAACTAGAGAGGAATGGTGAGGCTCGTCAGGAGGCAGTGGTCTTATCAAGTCAGCTAGGAACAATGGCTACCTTATTGTCTTCTATTGAGCCATCTCGAGCACGAACATTAGCAACAGAAGCCGTTGGTTATGAGGTTCAGTTAGTGAATCATCTGATCTTATATCATGAAACCTTGAACGAGCTTTTTGAATTATTAAGAGGGAAGTTTGAAGGACGTATTCATAATAGTGAGCATAAAGTGAAAAAGCTGGTGACAGAGATCAACGAGTCTATTAAAATGATTAATAAGCTTAATCAAAACTTTGACTCTTCAATGAATAAGTTTGATAAGTATTTTGACTAGGTTTATCATTGAAATATTAGACATTTTAGGGTATTATAGGGTTCACGGGCTGTAGTATAGTGGTAGTACGCGGACTTTGGGAGTCTGTAGTCTGAGTTCGATTCTCAGCAGCCCGACCAATATGCCCCCTTAGCTTAATGGATAAAGTAACGGGTTTCTACCCCGTTTATGAGGGTTCGATTCCTTCAGGGGGTACAATTAAGAAAGATTAGTAATTAAGGTCGAAATATTAACTAGATACATAAATATGAATAAAGTTTGGATTTGGATCTTAGTTGTAGTGATTGTAGGAGTTTTTGGTTGGTGGTTTATGCAGTCAGGAATGGATGTAATGCCGAGAGAATCTGAAAATCAAATGGAAGAAACTTCTTTAGAGTCGGTAGGTGATTTTTCTGGTTCTGGAATAGCAACTAGAAATTATGATGATGGTAATTATGTTCACACTGTTACCGCTCAGCTAGCTGACCCATCGGCTGATAAGTTTTACGAAGGGTGGATAGTGAGGTCATTGCCATTTAAATTTATTTCTACAGGTCAATTAAATAAGAGTGTTGATGGTAGTTATGTATTGGAGTTTTCTTCTAATGAAGATTATTCTAATTATAATAAGGTCGTCATTACTCAAGAAACTAAGTCTTTAGGGTTGGATAATAATCCTGAAGCTCATGTTTTAGAAGGGAGTTTTTAATTGACTGAAAGGCTCTATTAACGTATAATAGGGCCATTAGCCGCGGTAGCTCAGTGGTAGAGCGTCGCCCTGAAGAGGCGAGCGTCGGTGGTTCGATTCCGCCCCGCGGCACATGGTGCCTATAGCTCAAGGGCAGAGCTCCACTCTGTGGCAGTGGCGATGCGGGTTCGAGTCCCGTTAGGCACCCAAAATGAAAGCTATAATTATTGCTGCAGGAAGAGGTAAAAGAATGCAATCTCTTACCTCTAACACCCCTAAGCCCATGTTGTCAGTGGCTGGCAAGCCATTGATTGAACATATAATTAGCTCGTTACCTGATCAGGTGAACGAGCTTTTTATTATCGTCGGTTATTTAGGAGGTCAAATTAAAGATTTTTGTGGCGATAGTCTTTATGGAAGATCAATAACTTATGTGGAGCAGGAAGGGTCGCTAGGAACAGGGCACGCTTTAAAACTTTGTCAGTCATATATAAATAAAGAAAAGTTTTTTGTACTCAATGCTGATGATTTATTTGATAAGTTGAGCTTAGAGAATTCTTTAAAACATGATTTATGTTTATTGGTTAAGGAGCATGAAAATCCTGAAAGGTTTGGAGTTGTTTATACTAAAGAAGATGGGAGTATAGAAAAAATTATTGAAAAACCTGCTCAACCAGAATCTAATTTAGTTAGTACGGGAATTTGGCTTTTAAATGAAAAAATTTTTGATACTAAATACGAGGTGGAGGCAGAATCTAACGGAGAATATTATTTACCTAAGATGGTTACTAAATTAGCAGCTGATCATAAGGTGTTTGTGGAGCAGTTGGCTTTTTGGCAGCCAACATCTTCTCCTGAGGATTTAATTAAGATTGAAAGAGTTTTAGGTGAACGTGTTTCTTAACCTGTGGTAAAATTTATAGGATGGCGAATAATACCGCTTGGCATCGTCTTCCTTTAAAAGAAGTCTATAAAAAACTTAATACATCAGAGAAGGGTCTAACTGGTGAATGGGCGGAAAAGCGTCTCCAATCCTTTGGCCCTAATGAATTGCCAAAGCCAGAAATTGATAGCTGGTGGATTATTTTTTTTCGTCAATTTAAAAACTCTCTTATTTATATATTGTTAATTGCTGCCGCAATTGTTTTTTGGTTGGGTGAATATGTTGATGGTGGGGTTATTCTGTTTGTTTTGGCGTTTAACGCGATAGTGGGGTCTATTCAGGAAGGACGTGCTCAAAGCGCTTTAATTGCTTTACAGAATTTTGTAGAGACTTTTGCGACTGTTTTGAGAGATGGTAAGGAGTCTTTGATGTCTGATAAGGTTTTGGTACCGGGAGACGTTATAGTTCTTATGGAGGGAGATAAGGTGTCAGCTGACTGTCGTTTAATTATTGCTAATAATCTTAGAATTGATGAAGCCTCCTTAACTGGTGAGTCTACTCCTGTAAAGAAAATTGTAGGTTATTTTAGTAAAAAAAGAGTGCCAGTGGTAGAGAGGAGTAATATGGTTTTTAAGGGAACTAATGTTGTTGGTGGTAATGCGAAGGCTTTGGTAGTGGGAACTGGTCTAAATACTGAGATTGGTAAGATCAGCAGTTTGATTGCTGACATTGATACAGAAATTCCTTTTCAAGCCAATTTAAGAGAGCTTTCTCATTTGGTTATTGGGGCGGTGATAGTAGTTTCCTTGGCTCTTTTGGGCATCGCAGCTGCTAAGGGGGATGGGTTGCAAGATATGTTTTTGGTAGCAGTCACATTAGCGGTTTCTGTTATTCCTGAGGGATTACCAATTGTTAGTACTTTGATCTTAGCTTTTGGTGTTATGAGAATGGCGCGTCGTAACGCTCTAGTTAAAAGATTGCAGGCGGTTGAGGCTTTGGGTCAGGCGCGGGTGATTGCGGTAGATAAGACAGGAACTATTACTCGTAATGAAATGGTGATTCGCAAGGTTTTTATTAATAATCATTTTTTTGAAATTACCGGCGAAGGTTTTAAATTTAAGGGTAAGGCTTTGTTGGGAGGCAGGGAGGTTAAAGCTAGTCAAAATTCTGATTTGTATATAGCAGCTCAGATAGCTTCTTTTTGTGCTAGCGCTCGTTTGAGCAAGGGTCGTGTTATTGGTGATCCAACCGAGGTGGCGATGTTGGTATTGGGTAAGAAGTTAGGCTTACCTAAAGATGTTTTGGAGAATAAATATCCGCAGGTAGCAGAAATTCCATTTGATCATGTGAGTAAATATCATGTAACCGTCCATCAAATGAATGATAATAAATACACTACTGTCGTTGGAGCTCCAGAAACAGTTTTGAATGCTTGTGCAAAGATTTGGAGAGATGGAAAAGTTGTTGTTTTTAGCGATAAGGAAAAAGAACGTATGAAAGAGATTGTTAATCAACTTTCTCAAAATGGCTTGCGTATATTGGCTTTTAGTTTTGCTAATGCCGATTTGAAATCTAGAAAAGGTATTCCGGAGATGGTTTTTGCAGGTTTTTATGCTATGGAGGATGCAATTCGTAAGGAGGTGGTGAGTGCGGTTAAGAGAGTTAAAAAAGCGGGGATGAGAACCATTATGATTACAGGGGATCATAAATTAACAGCCATAGCTATCGCTAGGCAGGCTGGAATTTATAAAGAAGGAGACCTGGTATTGACTGATAGGGAGTTGGAGAGGATGAGCAAGAGGGAGTTAAGTAGAGTTATCGACAAGGTAACGGTTTTTGCTCGTATTAGCCCTAGAAACAAGACTACTATCATTGATGCTTATAGAAGCAAAGGAGAGATTGTGGCTATGACGGGTGATGGAGTTAATGATGCTCCTTCGCTAGTAGCGGCTGACTTAGGAGTGGCTATGGGAGGTATCGGCACTAGTGTTTCTAAGGATGCGAGCGATATTATTTTGCTGGACGATAATTTTGGTACAATTGTTGCCGCCGTTGAAGAAGGGAGACATGTTTATCAGACGATTAAGAAGACTATTCTTTATTTATTTTCTACGAGTATCGGTGAGGTGATGGCTATTTTTGGATCAATTTTGTTGGGATGGCCTTTGTTGTTGGTTCCTACTCAAATTATTTGGCTTAACTTAGTTACCGATGGATTTTTGGATATTTCTTTTGCTTGGGAGCCAAGAGGTAAGGAGTTATTAAAGGGCACTTTTGAACATTCGAGAAAATATTTTATTGATAAGACAACGGTTTTACGAAGCTTTCTTATGGGGACTTCGATGATGATTGGTGCTCTTATTGTTTTTAGTTTAAACTATCAAGATAATTTGCCTAAGGCATTGACCATGTCATTGACCACGTTAGCTATTATGCAATGGTTTAATGCATGGAATGTTCGCTCAGAGAGTAAATCTATTTTTATGACCAATCCTTTGAGTAACAAGGTTTTGCTAGGAGCAACTTTTGTTGTGATAATGCTTCAGTTAGTAGTCGTTTATTGGAAGCCTTTTCAATCGATTTTTCAAACGGTGCCTCTGACTTTATCAGATTGGCTTTTGGCATTAGGGGTCTCGTTATTAATTGTTGTGGTGGAGGAGACTAGAAAATTTTTTTATCGTTTAACAATGAAAAAATAATATGGAAGGATTTTTATTTATTACGCAGGATTTTTTAACAAGTTACGGTTCACTAGCTGTTTTTTTATCTGGATTAGTTGAGGAGATATTTTTTATAATTCCCTCGAGTCCATTATTTGTGGCCGTTGGATTTTTTATGATCCCAGCTTCACTTTCTTTTTGGCCAGCTCTTTTAATGGTTTTAACCAAGATGGCTATTTGGGGAGCTTTGGGTATTACCATCGGTTCTTTTTTAATTTACGGACTTGCTTATTGGGGTGGCAAGCCTTTGATTGAAAAATATGGAAAGTTTATCGGGGTATCTTGGAATAAGGTGGAAAGAATAGAAAATCAATATTCTAGAACTAAGATTGATGAACTGGGCATTTTGTTTTTTAGAGCAACTCCTATTTTACCCATAACAGTAGTGTCGGTTTTTTGTGGGGTGGTGAGAATTCCTTGGAAGACTTTTGCCATTTATACTTTTTTAGGAACGATTATTAGAGTTGCTATTACAGGAATGACTGGGTGGTATGTGGGGTCGGCTTATAAGTTGATAGGAGGGCGCTTTGAAGAGCTAGAGTTGTACGGCACTATTGGCTTAGGAATTTTATTGTTAGTCGCATTCTATTATTATTTTGTCGCTAAGAGGAATAAAAAAATAAATGGCTAATAAAAAAACAAGAAAAAATATTTGGTGGTTATCAGCCACATCTTTTCTCACTGATGTGAGTTCAGAGATGATCTTTCCTATTTTGCCAATCTTTTTAAAGAGCGTTTTGGGAGCACCTTTTATAGTTATCGGATTGATAGAAGGAGTTGCTGAGGGTTTGGGTTCTGTCCTTAAATATTTTTCTGGTTATTTATCAGATAAGATAAGAAAGAGAAAAGGTCTCACGGTTATCGGTTATGCTTTAAGCGCATTTTCTAAGTTTGTGTTTGCAGTTGCCAATAGCTCTTTGGTTGTTTTAGTAGCTCGAACATTAGATAGAACTGGAAAAGGCATTAGAACTGCGCCAAGGGATGCTTTGATTGCTGAGTCGGTTGATCCTAAGGAGAGGGGAAAGTATTTTGGTATTCATCGAGCTTCTGATACGGCTGGAGCTGTATTAGGAACTATCATTGCCATAGCTATCTTATATGTATTAGAAAATGACATTTCTAATACTTTGAGAACCATCCTTCTCATTTCTTTTATCCCGGCTGCTTTATCAGTCCTATTGTTATTACCAGTTAAAGAGGTTGTTTCTGCTAAGCCCAAGTCATTTAATGCTCATAAATTATTTGATTTTGGAACTCTATCTCTTAGATTTAAAAAAGTTTTAATAGTAGCTTCTCTTTTTGGATTAGCTAATTATAGTTACGCTTTCTATATTTTAAGAGCTGATGACATTGGTATGTTGCTTTTCTTAATCCCGGTTGTTTATTTAATTTATAATATTTTTTATGCTGTTAGTGTTTATCCTGCAGGAAGGTTGTCGGACAAGGTGGGAAGAAGGCCTTTGTTATTGGCGGCCTTTATTTTATTTGCTTTAGTTAATTTAGGCTTTGCTTTTATGATCGACAGTTTAACGGTTTGGATTCTATTTGCATTATACGGTTTGTTTATAGGATTAACTGATGGGGTGTTTAAGGCCTTTATTAGCGACTTAGCAGCTCGAGAACATCAAGGAGAGGCCTTTGGTATCTATCACACCACAATCGGCTTAGCGACCTTGGTTGGTAACTTGTTGGGAGGATTGGTTTGGCAGTTGTTTGGAGCTGTTTGGCCTTTTGTTTTGAGTTCGGTTTGGATTTTGATAGCGGCCTTTATCTTGTTAGCTAAGATAGAGCCAGTAGCTCAAAAGAAGATGGCTTTTACCCCTGATAAATTCAAAGGGTATAGATCCTAATAACTCTTTTTAATTTAAAAGATAGGAGGAAAATTTGTGCTTTAGAGGAGCTATATGTTAAAAGGTCATTAACGATGAAAGATAAGGTTTTAGATAAATTAATTAAGGGAGAGATTAAGCGTCAACAAAAAACTATTAATCTTATTCCGTCAGAGAACTACGCCTCTTCTGAAATAATGGAGGTTATGGGGTCTGTTTTAATAAATAAATATTCTGAGGGTTATCCAGATAAAAGATATTATCCGGGTAATAAGATTTA
The DNA here is from genome assembly GCA_964432405.1 of uncultured Candidatus Saccharibacteria bacterium. GTDB lineage: Bacteria > Patescibacteriota > Minisyncoccia > UBA6257 > UBA11618 > UBA11618. The sequence continues at coordinate 99,731 of CAYSNH010000001.1, read as the reverse complement.
TGATGAGATAGAACTATTAGCTCAAGAAAGAATAAAAAAATTATTTAATTTAGGAAAAAATTGGCATGTTAATGTTCAGCCTTATTCTGGATCACCAGCTAATTTAGCAGTTTATTTTTCTTTGATTGATTTTGGAGAATCTATCATGGGCATGAGATTGGATGCTGGTGGGCATTTAACTCATGGTCATCGGGTTAATTTTTCTGGTAGAGCTTATAAATCAATTCAATATGGTGTTGATTTAGGTGATGAGTTGTTAAATTATGATGAGATTGAACGATTAGCGGAATTGCGTCAGCCAAAAGTAATTGTCTCAGGTGCTACGGCTTATCCTCGGGAAATAGATTTTAAAAGAATGGGCCGGATCGCTCGAAGAATAGGGTCTTATCATGTTGCTGATATTTCTCATACAGCTGGTCTAATATCAGCAGGAGTACATGCTAGTCCTTTTGCTGATTGTGACGTTGTTACATTTACGACTCATAAAACCTTAAGAGGTCCTAGGGCAGCGGTTATTATTTGTCGGGAAGACTTGGCTGATAGAATAGATCGTTCTGTTTTTCCTGGTATACAGGGCGGGCCTCATAATAATCAGATTGCAGCTATAGCTTTAATGGCTTTTCAAAATTCTCAGGGGGGTTTTAAGAGTTATCAGAAACAGGTCTTGAAGAATGCTGAGGTTTTGGCTGAAACCTTAAAAGACGAGGGGATTAAGTTGGTAACTAATGGAACAGATAATCACTTAATGATTATTGATCTTAGGCCGCTTGGTTTAGATGGAAAAGAGACTGAAAAATTATTAGAAAAAGCTGGCATTACCGCTAACAGAAACTCAGTTCCTGGCGATATGTCACCTCAGAATCCATCAGGTATCAGATTGGGAACTCCAGCTATAACTACCAGAGGAATGAAGGAGGTGGAAGTAAGGCAGGTAGCAAAATGGATTGCTGAATTATTATTGAAAAAATCTAAGCCGACTGCGATTAAAAATCAAGTTGAGGATTTGTGTAATAAATTTCCTCTAGAATATTAATGAAAAAGATTGATGGCAATAGAATAGCTCAGCAGATTATTGATGAGCTTAAAAAACAATCTCAACCAGTAAAAAGATTGGTAGTTATTTTAATAGGAGATAATCAATCTGCTAAATCTTTTATAAAGAGAAAAGAAATGATTGCTAAAGAATTAGCAATTGATTTTCAATTGAGAGAGTTTGAAGAGTCAATAACTCAGGAGGAGTTAGAGGGAGAGATAACGAGATTATCAGATGATGATGTTGTGGGAGGTATTATTATTCAATTGCCTTTACCAGATCACTTAAATCGTTCTGCTGTAATATCTAAAATAAGTTTAAATAAAGATGTTGATAATTTAACTGGAGAGGCTGTTGTGTCAGCACCAGCAGTGGGGGTGGTGCAAGATATTTTAAAAGAAGCTGATTTTGACTTATCAAATAAAATAGTAGCGGTGGTGGGAAGCGAGGGTTTTTTAGTTGGCCAGCCTATCGTGCGTTGGCTTGGTGATCAGAGTTTAAGAGTTGGTGGGTTGAAAATAAAGACAGCTGATATTGAAACAGAAGATTTAAAGACTTTTTTGAATGATGTTGATTTAGTTATTAGTGGGGTGGGCAAGGAAAGGTTAATAAGCTCTCAGTGGCTTAAAGAAGGAGCGAGAATTATCGATTTTGGTTATCCAGCTGACTTTGATTTAAGTAGCGAGCAGCTAACTTTTTATACTCCGACTCCTGGAGGCACGGGGCCTGTTTTAGTAGCGGAACTTTTTAAAAATTTTTATAATTTATTAAGCCTCAGATAACACTTCTAAAGTCTTATTTTTAATGTCTTTTAATAATTTAACTTCGTCTTTAAGTTTGAGACGAACATTATCAAAGCCAACGCCTAGCTTGATATCACCGAAGCTATAGCTAGCTCCAGCTTTGGTAACCACTTTATTATCAAGCGCAGTATTGAGAACATCGGCTTCATAAGAGACGCCTTCGCCATACATAATATCAAAACCAGCTACCCGAAATGGGGGAGCGACTTTGTTTTTAACTACCTTGGCTTTAACACGACTACCAACAACAGCTTCACCTTTTTTAATTTGCGCAATGCGGCGAATGTCTATTCTAACTGAAGAATAAAATTTTAGAGCCCTGCCACCAGGTGTAGTTATTGGACTACCAAACATAACCCCAATTTTTTCTCTGAGTTGATTAATAAAGATAACAAGAGTTCCTGTTTTGGCAGCAGTAGCAGTTATTTTTCTTAGTGCTTGGGACATCATGCGAGCTTGAAGACCAACATGAGTTTTGCCCATTTCTCCCTCTAATTCGGCTTTGGGGGTAAGAGCAGCTACTGAGTCGATTACTACCACATCAATGATTGCTGAACGAACTAGGTCATCTAGAATGCTTAGAGCCTCTTCACCGCTATCAGGTTGAGATATAAGCAATTCTTTAATCTTCACACCTAATTTTTTAGCATATTCTGGATCCATAGCGTGCTCGGCGTCTATAAAAGCGCAGCGACCGCCAGATTTTTGAGATTGAGCCAGGACATTGAGAGCGAGGGTAGTTTTGCCTGACGATTCAGGGCCAAAAATTTCTACCACTCGGCCTTTGGGAATGCCATTAACGCCTAGCGCAAGATCGAGCGAGAATGATCCGGTGGGGATGATGGCTACATCCACTTTTTTTAAATCTCCCATTTTCATGATAGACCCTGTTCCAAACTTATCTTGAAGAGATGATAAGAGTTTATTAATCTCTTCATCACGCCCGGCTTTTAAAGTCTTTTTATCAACCTCCTTTTCTTTTGTATTAGTTTTTTTAATAGCCATATTTTTATTCCTCCTTATTGTTTGTTTTTATTTTACGAGGAGGTTCGTAAATTATTTTTTTGGTAACCTTTTTTTCTCTGCCCAAAAATTTTTTACTAACAATAGTTATGGTATTTATCCCAGGATCTAAGTTGAGTTCTTTTTTAAAACGACCATCATCATCAACGAGTAATTCTTCTTCATTGATTGTCAGTTTGTTATCAGTACCAGCTTTTCCTTCAATGGAGATAAGAGGTTGATGGATGATCAGATTATTAGTTGTTGGATATATTATTTCTAACTGGGGGGCTCCTAATAATTTATTAAAATTTATACTTACATATATTAATAACAAGATACCACAAGCACCGGTAATTACAGATCTTTTATTTATTTTTTTGATAGCAAATCTATTACCAGGAAGATGATCGTTAGCTCCAGAGGACAAGAAGGCGATTTCTTTTTTATATAAACGCCACATTTCTTCTTTATTAAAATCTAAAACATTAGCTAATTTACCGATGTAGCCTCTGATGTAGGGAGCGGGTGGTAGAGCATCGTTGTTGCCCTCTAGAAGAGCTTCTAGGTAGCGTTCAGGAATGCCAGTAGCATCACACAACTTCTTAGTGCTAAAACCTTTAATGTCGATGTATTCTTGAAGGAAATCTCTGAAGGTAGCGTTCTCCATTTGCCATCATTATACAGATGCAGAGTCGTCTTGTACACCCTCAACGTAAACTTCTCGAGCCTTAGCCCCTACACCAGGACCTATTAGACCTTTTTCTTCCATTATATCTAGAAGGCGCGCTGCTCGAGCGTAGCCAACTTTGAGACGACGTTGGAGTAATGAGGCGGAGGCCTTTTGAGCTTGCCGAACTACTTCAACTGCTTCATTAAATAAATCATCAGGTTGTTCTTCGGGAGAGAAGTTTTCAAAATCAATAGAGGTTTTAGCTTCGGGGAGATCTTTTGTATTTAAAGCCTTATCTTCTTCTGGACTCACTATCTCATTATTTTTTCTTATAAAGTCAGCCACTTTTTTTATTTCTACCTCAGAAAGAAAAGAGCCTTGAATTCTTTTTGGCTTAGAAAATTCAGAAGAAATGAAAAGCATATCACCACCACCAAGAAGTTTTTCAGCGCCCGCTGAATCTAGAATGGTTCGAGAATCTATTTGACTAGCAACTTGCAGGGCTATACGAGCAGGAATATTGGCTTTAATTAAGCCAGTGATGACTTCTACTGATGGTCTTTGAGTGGCAAGAATAAGGTGGATGCCGGTGGCTCGAGCCATTTGAGCCAGACGGACAATAGAGGCTTCTATCTCTCTGCCATGAGCAGCCATAAGATCAGCAAGTTCGTCTACAACAATAACTATATAAGGCATTATCTCTTTCCCTTTTTTATTGTAACTGGTGATATCTCTAGCACCGGCCTTAAGAAGAGTTTCGTATCGTTGTTCCATTTCATTAATACCCCAGCGGAAGACGTTGATGGCCTTTTTCCCTTCCACTATTACAGGAGAGACTAGGTGAGGAATGTCTTGGTAAATTGATAATTCAACTCTCTTGGGATCAATAAAAATAAAACGAAGAGTTTCAGGAGAGTTTTTATATAATAAGGAGGTGACCAGAGAATGAATTACAATCGACTTACCAGACCCAGTGGCACCAGAAACCAAGAGGTGAGGCATTTTTTCAATATTGGTAGAGATAGGCTCTCCATCTACATCTCTTCCTAAAACAACTTCTAATGGGCCGGTTTTGTTAAATTCTGGGTATGACATTAAGCTTCCTAGGCGAACAATGGCAGCCGCCTTATTAGGAACCTCTATTCCAACTAGTGATTTGCCAGGAATAGGGGCTTCTATGCGTAAAGGATGAGCGGCAAGAGCGAGGGATAGGTCTTGGTTAAGAGCGATAATACGAGTTAGTTTTATTCCCTCGGCTGGTTTTAGTGTGTAGCGGGTGACCTTAGGACCGATGCTGATCTCTCCCATTTCAACAGGAATACCAAAACTTTCCAGAGTTCTTTTAATGATATTCGCATTAGCTCTTAAATCTCCCGCGGTTGGGCGTTCGATATTGGTTTTTAAAAGAGAAACAGGAGGGAATTTATAGTTTTGATTAGCCGCAGCTAAGATAGCAGCAAAATCTTTTTTATCACCCTTATCTGGAGGGGTTTTTTTGCCCATGGCCTCTTTAATTTGTAGATCTTTCTCTTTAGTTATTTCATTTTCACTAATGGAGACGCCGCCCTCTTTAATATCTAAATCATCATCTTCATTATCATCCTTTTTCTTTTTGATGAGCTTGTCTATTCGTAGAGGGACATTGAGCGTGATAAGGGCGGAGGCGATTATCAAAACAGCTACCACGACCAATCCAGCAACAAATCCAAAAGGTTCTTCAATTAATCCTAAAACATTACCTAATAGACCGGCTCTTTCTGGAAAGACAATATCAATAAAACTAAGAGAGGCTATAACTAAAATAGCTGCACCAATAAATGTTGGACTAAGAAATCTTTTTTCTTGAGCTACAAGAAAGACTGAGGCGATAGCGATGGAGATAACAGGGAAGAGATAATACCCCCAGCCTACCAGGCTATCAAGGCCTTGATGAAGCATTTCGCCTATAGGGCCAGCTTTTTTGAAGGCAGCTAAAATTAGAATTAAAGCAAAGCCGATTAATAAAACAGCAGCAACACTTTTTTTAGTTTCGCCACTAATAGCGCTAGGCTTTTTTTCTTTTTCTTCTAACTTCTTTTTTCTAGGCATAACGTGATTATATTGTATACCTAAAAGAGAGTCGCAGGCAATTCAGCTTCTTTAAGAGAAATAGGTACTTTTACTATTTCGTTAGTAAATTTCTTTGGGATCATGAGATATTCTTTATCCTTAATAAATTCGTAAAGCTTTCTAGTTACTCTAACATCTTGAATGCAGTAATCTTCTAAAGCTTTAAAATCACCTTCATTATAATATTTAATAGCATCCAATCCGTGACCACTTTTTCCTATGCCAAGGTTAGCTTCGGCTAAAACTCCTAAGCCAACTCTATGTCCGTAGGCTAGTTCTATCTCCTCAAGTAGATCAAGTCTTGGTAGAGCCATAAGATTAAAGTTGTAATATCTTTGAAGGGCTGGGATATCGAATCGGTTACTAGCAAAACCAATTACCAGGCCAGCGTTTTGAAGAATAGGACCAAATTTATCAATATCTTTTTCATGAAAAGATAGGTATTTGTCTTGATTATATGAGTAAGCACCAATAAAAGAAGTGTCTAATTTGGCAATGTTTTTTTGACCACCAACATCAGCAAAGGTGTTTTTGGTTTCAATATCAAATACTATTTTATCTTTATCCATTATTTTTTATTAGATTACGATAATTATAATTATGTTTATCAGCGACTGTACTGGCTGCAAAGCTATTTGGCTTGGTGCGAGCCTCAAAATTGTTAGCTCTAATAATACCAACTAGTTCTTGAATCATAGAACCAGTTTTACCATTCTCACTAACATCAACGTGAATCTCGAATTTATATTTAGGCAAATTAGATTTTTTGGTAGTGCTGATAAAATCTTTAGCTACATCTAGAGAGGTTAGTACTTCTTGCCAAATACGATCACGGATAGTATGAAGTTTATCAAATTCAGATCGATGCCAAAAGTAGCGACCTCCATTACCAACTCGGTGAATAACGATGGCTGTCACAAAATCGGCTCGGTTATTGCCGAGTTCTTCAGAATCAGTACCAATTGTTATTTTATACTCTCTTTTAGAGTCAGCCTCCATATAATCTTTGATTTCTTTAATCATTTCCTCAGATTCTATTTGCTGACCGTTAGAGGTCTTAAATGTCGCTTTCATTGTATTCTGAGAGTATCGTTATTGTTATTATTTGTCAAAATTAATTTTGATAGGTTTTATAGGGTTTAGCTTAAGGGTTGGCCCTTGACATATCTCATTATATATACTATAATTACCGCAGAACTTAAACAAAGTTTTTTTAAAGGAGAAGCAGATGAAGTGCTTACTGATGATCATGGCGTTGTTGTTAACGCCAGTTATTTGCCAGACGGCAAGTGCTCAGCAGCCACAGTGGCAGGCGAGGCAAGCGCAGTCGCAACAGTCGCAACAGACGGCAGATGTGGTGGAGCATCGCCACATTTACCACCACATTCCTCCAAGTAGGAGTGTGTCCTATCAGCGTTTCGGACCGCAACTGACGGTTGGAGGCTGTAAAATCCTAGGGATTAATCTCTGGGAGTCTGGATCTGGAACGTTTTTCGGATGTTCTAATCCGAACGTTCGGATTATGAACGTTCCAGTGATGTCGGTGTCGGGCGGTGTTTGGAGTGGTGGCTTTCAGCCGCGATTCCAAACGTACGGTCAATACTATGGCGGCGGCTATCGTGGCGGCAGCTATGGCGGCTTCAACAGGGGTTCCGGGTATCAACCCAGGAATTGGAGTCATCTCAAGGCGATGACTCAACCCTACAGACATTGAGCTTTTCAATGTCATCAACCAGTTCTTTAAGTAGAACACCCCCCCGGAAAATTTCCGGGGGTTTTTTTATTGACTCGTTAATAATAAAGTGTTGTGATTTATTTAATGAAAAATATTTATTTAGATTACGCATCTTCAACACCTATAGCTACAGAGGTGGTTAAGGTCATGGAATCACATTGGAGTGATACGTTTGGTAATCCAGGCTCAACTCATTGGTTTGGTCAGCAAGCTTCAGGGGCGGTTTTTAAGGCTCGTCAAACGATAGCCTCTTTCTTAGATGTTGATTATAAAGACATTTTATTTACCAGTTCAGCAACAGAAGCTAATAATTTAGCTTTAAGGGGTGTTTTAAAAAAATCTAAACAAAAAAATCCTCGGATTGTTGTTTCGGCTATTGAGCACGAGTCTATTTTGGAAACTTGTCGAGATTTAGAAAAAGAAGGGGTTGAGGTTGTTTATATTCCAGTTAATAAAGAGGGTATTGTTGATTGTAAGGAGGTAGAAAGAGCTCTTAATAAGAGAACCATCCTAGTTTCTATAATGTACGCTAATAATGAGATTGGTACTATTCAACCGGTTAAAAAAATTGGGGAGTTAATTAAAAAATATAAAGGCGAGGATAATTATCCATTATTTCATACTGATGCGGTACAAGCTTTTCAATATTTACCTTGTTCAATAAAAAAACTAGGGGCTGATCTATTAACCTTATCGGCTCATAAGATTTATGGTCCTAAGGGTATCGGCTTGCTTTGCGTTAAGGATAAGGGTTTGTTGGCTCCTATCATCACTGGCGGTGGTCAGGAGAGTGGTTTGCGATCGGGTACGGAGAACGTTCCTTATATTATTGGTTTAGCTAAGGCGATGGAGTTGGTGGAAAAAAATAGGAACAAAGAGTTAAGGAGAGTTGGTGAGCTACGAGATTATTTTTGGAAGGAGATGAAAGATGTTGTTTCTGATATAGAGATGAACGGCTCTCTTAAAAATCGACTACCTAATAATATTAATATTTATTTTCCAGGCCGACCGGCTTCTGATCTTTGTATCGAGTTAGATATTTGGGGTTTAGCTGTTTCTTCTGGTACAGCTTGCTCGGCTCGGAGTATTAAGCCGTCTTATGTAATTGAGGCTTTAGGAGGCTCAGAAGATAGAGCTTTTAGCAGTTTGAGGATTTCTTTAGGAAGATATACTACCAAAGCGGAAATAGTCTCGGCTTTGAAGATTTTTAAGCAACGATTTGGTAAATAAAATAGAGGGTTTTTTAATTGACTAGGCGGTTATTTTATATTACTTTTAAAGTGCTATATGAAATCATTTCATCGCTTTACCATCAAAGCGCAGGAAGCTTTACAGAACGCCCAAGATTTAGCTACAAAGCGAAATCATGGCGAGTTTAAGGCTATCCACTTATTACACAGCCTATTATCTGACAGTCAGTCTTTAACTCAACCAATGTTATTGAAGTCTGGCATTGATTTTGAGGATCTCCATCAAAAAATAGAAGAAGAGTTAGAAAAGATGCCGAAGATTTTTTCTGCTGCTTCAGTAGGGCAGCTTTATTTATCTCATGAGGTGATTCAGATGCTTGATAGAGCCGCTAAGATTGCTTTAGCTCAAAAAGATGAGTTTATTTCTTGCGAGCATTTGTTATTAAGTATTGTTGACACTCGATCAAGCGCTCAGGGTATTTTAGAAAAACTAGGCGTGCGAAGAGACAATCTATTAAGAACTCTAGCTCATTTAAGAGGTTCGATGAGGGTGACTGACGAGATGCCGGAGAGTAAGTTTCAGGTTTTAGAAAAATACGCAGTTAATTTAACTCAAAAAGCTAAGGAAGGTAAGTTAGATCCAGTTATTGGTCGAGAAGATGAATTACGACGCTTGGTGCAGGTCTTGTCTCGACGCACTAAAAACAATCCAGTCCTTATAGGAGAACCAGGAGTAGGTAAGACGGCTATTGTAGAGGGCCTAGCCCAAAGAATTGTTGATGGTGATATTCCAGAGACTCTTAAAGAGAAAGAAATAATAATGCTGGACTTAGGATCTTTGGTAGCTGGAACAAAATTCAGAGGGGAATTTGAAGATCGTCTTAAAGCTTTTATTAAAGAAATTAAAAATTCATCTGGTAGGATGATTTTATTTATCGATGAGCTGCACACTATTGTTGGAGCTGGAGCAGCTGAGGGAGCTATTGATGCTTCCAATCTATTAAAGCCTTCGTTGGCTCGTGGTGAGCTGCATGCAATTGGAGCTACTACCCTAAAAGAATATCAGCGTTATATAGAAAAAGATTCGGCATTAGAGCGACGTTTTCAACCTATTATAGCTGAAGAGCCTACGTTAGAAGATACAACAGCTATTTTACGAGGGCTAAAAGAAAAATACGAGATTCATCATGGTTTACGGATTAGTGATGAGGCGTTAGTTGCAGCAGTTAATTTATCAGCACGTTATATTACTGATCGTTTTTTGCCTGATAAGGCGGTTGATTTAATGGATGAGGCAGCAGCAGCTAGAAGGCTGGAAACTGAGAGTTTGCCTCAAGAGATTGATAAAGTTAGACAAGAAATCACTCGTTTAGAAATAGAGCGCTCAGCTTTAGTTAGTGATGGTGAAGATAAAAATAAAGAGCGTTTGGCAGAAATTAGTGAGAAATTAACAGGATTCAAAGATAATAATGATGAATTGTCTAGTCGTTGGCACGCAGAAAAAATTGCCTTTGAAGGTTTGCACAGTTTGAGGCGTAAAATAGATGATTTTAAAAGAGAGGCAGAAATTGCAGAAAGAGAAGGTAATTTAGAAGAGGTGGCTCAGATTTTGTATGGTAAGTTGCCAGCTGCTGAAAAAGAATTCAAGGTTTTTGAAAAGAAGTGCTTTGGTAATCCTAAGGCTAGAAAAAAACAAGATAAGGATAAGTTTTTGAAAGAAGCTGTTGATGAAGAGGATGTTGCTTCAGTGGTTTCTCGTTGGACGGGTATTCCGGTTAATAAGATGATGGAGTCTGAATCAGAGAAATTAATGAAAATTGAGGGCGTTTTAAAAGGTAGAGTGGTTGGGCAACAAAAAGCTATTGAAGTTATTTCTTCCGCTTTACGTCGCAGTCGAGCTGGTTTAGCAGATGAGGACAGGCCGCTGGGATCTTTTATGTTTTTGGGTCCAACAGGGGTAGGGAAAACAGAGCTTGCTAAAGCTTTGGCAGAATTTATGTTTAACGATGATCGGTCTTTGGTAAGGATTGATATGTCGGAATACATGGAAAGACATGCGGTTTCAAAATTGATAGGCTCTCCTCCGGGATATGTTGGCTTTGAGGAGGGTGGTCAATTAACAGAGGTTGTTCGTCATCGACCATATAGCCTGATCTTATTTGATGAAATCGAGAAGGCTCATCCAGAAGTTTTCAATCTTTTATTGCAAGTTCTTGATAACGGCCGATTAACTGACAGTAAAGGGAAGGTTATTAATTTTAAGAATTCTATTATTATTATGACTTCTAATGTCGGTAGTCAGTATTTCAAAAAGATGTCTAGTATAGGATTTGGTTCTCAGTTAGAAGAGGGTAGCAAGGGGGCGGAACAGAACTTTAAAGGATTGGTTCAACAATCTCTTAAAGATAAGTTTAGGCCAGAATTTTTGAATCGTTTAGACGATATTATTATTTTTAATGCGCTGCAGAAGAAAGATATTGAAAAAATTGTTGATATTCAATTAGTTCAGGTAAAAAAGATGTTAGCAGATAAAAACATTAAAATAATGATTGATAAGTCAGCTAAGAAGTATATAGTTGATAATGGTTTTGATATTAATTATGGAGTGAGACCGGTCAAAAGATTGATTCAGAGGGTAATTTTAGATAAATTGGCAGATAAGATAATAGGTGGACAAATTAAAGATGGAGACAAAGCTAAAATATCTTTCGAAAAATCCAATATCTCAATTAGCGTTTAGGGCGGCATTTTTTGGTCTTTTATTATTCTGGTTTTACCAGGTTGGGACCTTGACCGCTATTTTTTTTCTCCTATTGGCAACTGCTATATTATATTTCCGTTCTTTGCATAACGCTTTAATATTTCTTCCATCGTTGATTATATTGATGATTATTGCTTTTGGAACGACAGCGATAATCACCTCTACTCTATTCAGTGTCTTATTGGCATCATTTTTAGCCGTTTTATTTTTCCTTATTTTAGGTTTAAAAAATCTTGTTCTTATAAAAAGAAGGGGCTGGTACTTGTTTTTAAATTTTTCTCTTTTTTACTTGGCATTCCTAAATTTCTTTTTAATTGATAAATCATCCTTGTTTGTTGGCAAGTGGCTTTTATTTCTAGTTCTAGTCTTCGGTCTATCAAGAGAGTTGTTATCTGTGCTGATAGCGTCATCAGAGGACAATAAAGTAAAGAGTAATCGATTATTAATTGCTAGCGTTGTAATGACCATGATAATTGGTCAATTGTTGTGGTTAGTTAGCTGGCTACCTATTGGTTTTTTGAGTTCAGCTAACTTTATGATTTTAATAGTCTTTCTGTTTAGCGACTTATTCCTCAATCATTTTTGGGGTAAGTTAAGAAAGAAAATTATCGTCAAAGACTTATTATTATTTTTCATATTGTCATCAGTCATTTTTCTTGCTTCAAGCTGGCTGTTGTAACAATCTCGTTTGACAGTGTTGGATAATATTTTTTACACTGTAGCCACATGTTTATTCTTAAAAAGAGTAGAGAGATATCTTACGTCCTATTAAGGATTTCAGTTTACATTAGACGATCAGAGCTTAGGCAGAGGATTGAGAAGTATTCTTTTCAACTATTAGAGGAAGCTTCTCTTAACAACTTTGAAAAGATGTTGGAAACCACTAGAGCCCTAGAAGCTTTTATTAGGTTTGGAAAGCAGATTTATGAGATAGAACCTTTGAATGCGACTATACTTATCAACGAGTTATCCACACTTAATACGGCAATACGGCAATTTGCCGGATTAGATAAATTGCCGGACTTAGAGTCATTGTTCTCTAAGCCTAGTATTATCAATAAAAACAAGGGCAATAATTCGGAAATTAACTCTAAAAATAGCCCTAATAATGATATTGAAGAGAGAAATATAGCTAAATCCATCATAAGACAGTCAGCTATTTTGGAGAAAATAAAGAGTTCTAAGGAGGGTTGTCAGTTAAAAGACCTTATTATATTACTTCCACATGTTAGTGAGAGGACTTTGCGTTATGATCTTCAAAAGCTAGTTAATCAAGGTTTAGTTAATAAAATAGGGAGTAGTGGGCCGGGGACTAGTTATACTATAGTAGGAGCGTAATAAAAGATTATTTTTTTCGTTATATTTTGGGAACGCTGTTGAAATCAATAATTTTGTTGACTTTTAATAGCAATAGTGTACAATTTTAGTTATAAAAATTGATGAAATTGAATTAATATAAATAATTGGTTCAGGTGAGGCTGAATTAGTTGGTTTTTTTAAATTTGGCCTCCGACTTCATATCGGAGTTTTTCATTTATTAAATTAGTTAATAACGGTCATTACTACTATAATTGGTCGATTGATATAGGGTATTGATTTGGTAAAAACAATTATAAAAAATTTAAAATTTAAGTCGTAATTAAAAATTACAATAAAGATGAAAAAAACAATAAATAAAATTACTTCTGTTGCTTTATCTGCAACTACAGTAGTTTGGCTTACTGGTGCTGCTGCATTAATGCCTGTCGCGGCTAATGCTCAGAGTGTTCAGGATCAGATTCAGTCTTTATTGGCGCAAATCGCGACGCTACAAGCTCAGTTGGCTTCTATGCAAGGTTCAACTGCAACTACTACTTCGTCCGTTTCTTGTAACTTTACCCGGAGCCTCACAATGGGTAGTAAAGGAGATGACGTAATGTGTTTGCAGAAGTACTTAAATAGTGCTGGTCATCAAGTAGCTTCTAGTGGTGCAGGTTCTCCTGGAAATGAGACCTCTTACTTTGGTTCCTTAACTAAAACCGCTGTTATCAAATGGCAGAATGCTAATGCATCTACCGTTTTGGCTCCAGTTGGTTTGAGTGCTGGTACCGGTTATTTTGGTCCTTCTTCTCGAAGTGCTTATGCGTCAATGGTGGCTTCTTCTCCTGGTACTCCAAGTACTCCTAGCACCCCAGGTGCTGGTGTTCCTTCTGGTAGCTTGACTTACAGTTTGGCTGCTGATAATCCTGCTAGCTCTAACATTCCTAAAGGTGCTTCTGAAGTTACATTCATGAAGTTAGCTGTTAGTGGTAGTGGAACAGTTGATTCTCTTAAGTTTAAGAGAACTGGTCTTGGTGCTACTGCTGACTTTGTAAGTAGTGGTGTTAAGTTGTACGAGGGATCTACTCGATTAACTACTGGTAAAAGTGTTAACGGTACTAGTCATGAAGTAATATTCCCAAATCTTAAGTTAGACGTTAGTGGTCTTCGAACCATTTCTCTAACATCTGATATTAGTAGTAGTGCAACCGCTGGAAACGTTAATGCTTTTGAGTTAATTGAAATTAATGGCGAGGCTTTGGCTTCTCCAATTAAAGGAAATTCCATGAACATTGGTGGTGCTTCAGTCGGTACTGTTACTGTTGCTAAGGTTGGTAGCCAACCTTCAAACCCTACAGTTGGTGAGGTAGGTGCTAAACTAACTGAGTTTAAAGTTACTGCTGGTACTGTCGAAGACGTTGAAGTTAGACGAATCGTCTTAACTGATACTGGAAGCATTACTAATGGTTACTTGACTAACTTAGTTATGAAGCAAGCTGGAAACGTCGTTGCAACTACTGCTGGCGTAACTGGTCGTGATATGTTCGTTTTCGAACTTGACTCACCATTTAAGGTTTTGAAAGGTCAGAACCGAAGCTTTGAAGTCTTTGGTGATATTAGTCCTTTAGCTAAGAAGGATGACACCGTCGACCTATATATGGATCTTACTAATGACGCTCATGTCACTGGTTTGACCTATGGTTATGGAGTAACTGTTACTAACAACTTTACTAGTTCTCTTAACCACACTGCATTAACTTTGCAAGGTGCTGAGATTACCATTACCTTTAATGGTCCAAATGCTCGGGATATTGCTAAGGATGCTCAGGATGTAACATTATTTGATTTCTCCATTGCTACAAAGAACAATGTTGAGATTAAATCTATTGGTCTGTTGACATCCACAACTGGCTTATCAGCTTCTACTGAAGGATTTGCTGACTTTAAGCTTGTTGATGCTGCAACTGGTGCTGCTGTAACAACTTCCGTTGATATAGCTAACAACACTAGTTCCACTCAAACCTTCACTGATGTTATTAACATTGCTGCTGGTACAACCAGACGCTTCTTAGCGACTGCTGATGTGGATACTAATAACCCAGCTGATAGCTCTATTAAGGTTACTTTGACTCAGTTTGCTGGTACTGATATCAGAAACTTGGACAATAACCAAGATGTTGCTATTGCTGACATAGTGCCTAACGCAAAGATTGTTGGTAACGCGCAAACTGTTCAGACTCCTGGATTAGCGATTACCCTAGCTGGTTCCCCACCTGCCCACAACATTGTAGGCGGTAACACTAATGAGAAATTATTAGGCTTCAACTTGAAGGCTTCTAGTGGTGACATTAAGGTTACTCAAATTGCTATTAGTGTTGATGCTGGTACTGGAACTGACGCTCAGGCGCAAAACGACCTTAGAACTATTGGTTTGTATGTTGATGACCAGTTGATTTCTGAGAAGAAGAACCTAGCTTCTATTACTAGCGCTAACCAAGCAACATTCAGTCAGGTTAACTACACAGTTCCTGATGGTCAGACTAAGACCGTTGAGGTTAGAGCAGACTTAGTTGCTACTGATGCTACTAGCGCTAATGTTTACTTCGCTTATCTAACAAATACTGATGTTACTGCTACTGATGCTGATGGTAACTCCGTCACTCCAAGTGGTACTAACATTAACGGTTCTGTTGGATCTGCCGGATCTATTACTGTAACAGTTGCAACACCTAGTGTTCAGATTGTTAAAGTTAACAATTCTGTTACCGAAGCTGGCGTGCTTACACCTGGTGAGCAAACATTGGCTCAATGGGACTTCTTTGCTAAAGAGTCCGAAGCTCAAATTAATAAGCTTCGAATTGGTGTAGCAAGTACAACTACAATCGGTGCTTCATCGCACGATAGTCTTGCTCAGGAAGTTAAGGAGATTAGATTGTACGATGGTAGTACTTTACTAGGCTCTGGTGTTCCTGCTGCTTCAGGAACTGATGCTGGTGTAGTTAAACTTGAGAACAGTTCTGGTATTGTTACCATTCCTGCTAACACAGTTAAGCAATTAACCGTGAAGGCCGTTCTTGGTGATTGTGCTGATAGTTCATGTTCTAGCTACACATTGAAGGGTCTTTCTGGCCAGTCAACTTCAACAGATAATCTTGTTGCCTTTATTGCAACAAGCACTAACTTTGAAGCTGTTTCTGGAAACACAACCATTACTTCTATTACATCATCTGATGGAGAAGAAGTTGGTAATGTTAAGAGACTCTACAAGAGCTTCCCAACTATTACTGTTTCAAGCCCATCTAGCTCAATCTTGAGTACTGGTGAGGTTGAGGCATTGAAGTTCACTATTGCTGCTGATTCTAGTGGTGATATAGAAGTTGGAAGACTTGAGATCAATGTTGTTACAGCTATTGCTAGTATTACCGCTGACACCGTTACTATTAGAAGTGGTGGTGTTGATATTGCTGAAAGTTCTACCATTGCTAACCTCGTTGATGTTGCTGGTGGTGCTGACGGTATTATTGAGTTTACAACCCCTGAAAGAATTACTGCTGGTACTAGTAAGACATATTCTCTCTTCCTAGATGTTACAGCTGTTAACTCAGGATCTGACTCATTGGTAACCAAGCTTAAGGGAGATGCATCTGATTATGTAACTCCTGAAACGTTTGCTATTAACAGTCAAGGAACTAACTCCTTCGTCTGGTCTGATATGGCTGGATCTAGCGGAAGTCCGCACTCCACAAGTACTACAGACTGGCACAATGGTTTCAACCTTAAGACCCTACCATCTGGTGCTAAAGGTTTGACTAAGAGCTAAAGAGTATCTGATTAACTGTTATGAGAAAAGTCCCTGTTTTACAGGGACTTTTCATTTGGCATGGTTTATGATTAAATAATGCAAGTGATAAGATTGCTAAAAGGATTATTAATAATTACGGCACTTTTGCCATTAATTTACATACCAATATTGCCCTTCCCCTTTATTTTAGGAAAGGCCCTTTTCTTTCGTTTAATGATTAATTTGTCAATCTTGGCATTTTTAGTGACTTTGATAAGAAGTCCAGGATTATGGAGGGATATAAAGATTAAATTTAAAAATCCAATCTTTATATTAATATCATTATTTGTTCTATCAGCTCTTATTAGCGTATTATTTTCAGTTGATATTTTCCGTTCTTTTTGGGGTAGTTTAGAAAGGATGGAGGGCTTTATCATGACTCTTCATTTCTTCGCTTTCTTAGTAATGACGGTAGCGGTTTTTGAAAAAAAGGATTGGTTAAGGTTTTTTAAATTCTTATTAGTGATCTCTGGTATAGTTGCTTTTTATGGATTGTTGCAATTTTTAGGCATAGAAAAGTTTCCATTTGCTTTTCCGGCTCGTAATAGGCCAGATGTTTTTCTGGGAAATTCTGGATATGTAGCTAATTATTTTCTATTAATTCTCTTCTCTTCGTTTATAGTATTTTATTATTCAATAAAGAAATCTTTTTGGTACTATTTTTCTAGCATTATAGCTGTGTTATCTGTGTTAATGATTTTTCTAGCAGCTAGCAGAGGTGTGTTTGCTGGCTTGTTAGTTGGATCATTAGTTTTATTATTTTATTTAAGAAAAAGTATTTTAAATAATAAGAGATATAGAATTGCATTTATTGTGGTGATAATTCTAGGGGTTGGCTTTTTGGCAACTAGAAGTCTTCCTTTTTGGCAAAGTGTTCCGGGCGTTAATAGAATAGCTAGTTTTTCCTTGGATCATCCAACAGTTCAAACTAGAATATTAACTTATGGATCTGGTGTGACTGCTTTTAAAGAGAGGCCTCTGTTAGGTTGGGGGCCGGAGAATTTTAATGTAGCTTATAACAAGCACTATAATCCAGCATATTTGATTTACTCCAATCGTTGGTTTGATAGAGCTCATAACAAGCTGTTGGATATTGGAGTAATGCAGGGATCTTTAGGATTAATTCTTTATTTACTATTTTTCATTGCCCTTTTGTATAAGTTGGGGAAAATACCTGACAAAAGACTGGCTAAAATACTAACAATCTTTTTCGTGGCGTATTTTATTCAAAGTTTGTTTTGGTTTGATCACTTGACTGGTTATTTGATTTTTTATCTTTTTGTTGGGTTTTCAATATTCTTAACTACCAAAGATAATCAATTTACTCAAATTAATAATGAAAAAATAGCTTTGGTGGGTAAGATTCTTTTGGTGGTATTTTCAATCTCTTTCTTATGGCTGTCATATCATCATTATGTGATTCTTAGGCAATCTAAAACTCTGATGGATATCAGAAAAAAATATTCAGATGCAAGAGTTATAGATGAAAATCTTGATAAGGTTGCGGAGCCTTATAACGGTATTCAGCTTGAATTAAGAGGCATACTTTTCGAACATTTTTATAGCAAGAAAGTATTTGATCAAAAAAACATCTCATTTTTAGCAGATAAGATGATTTTTTATCTAGAGGATTTAATCGAAAAAGATTCTTTGAATCCTATTTCATATATCAGAATTATTGAGGCGTATCACAAGAAGGCTTTAGAAGACCCGGAATTCTATAAGAAAAGTGAGGCTATGATTAAGCGCGCTCAAGAGCTGTCTCCGCATAGACAGGAGTTGTTTTCTCACCGAGCATACAACTTATTCTTTCAAGGAAAAAAGAAGGAGGCGATTGCGGTATCTAGGGAGTCTGTAGAGTTAGCTCCAGACGTCGCTTATCCGCATTATATACTAGGCCTCATGTTGTCTTTGGTTGGAGGAGAGCATTCTTTAGAGGGGGAGGTTGAGTTGAGCAAAGCTTTATCAATGAGAGGCGGACACTTTTTGAGTTCTGATTATAGTAATATGGTAGGTGTTTTTAGTAAGAACATTACCAGCTATGTTCACAGAAATGATATAAATGGAGTTTTGCGTAATGCTCGTCATTTGCGCAAAGTTTTGGAAAGTTACCTTCCAGATAAGGTAGGGCGAGTTGATAGGCTGATTGGTTTTGCAGAAAGATCTGATTGGCAGAATATATACAAGTTATTAGCTGAGTAACTTATTATATTTATCAATCATTGATCGAAGATTATATTTTTTAATATCTTCGCCAGCCTGCTTACCAAGCTTATCTCTTAAGACTTTATTTTTAATTAGATCATCAATAGCTAGAGCCATTTCCTTTGAGTTTTTAATGGGAATTAAAATGCCATTTTGCTGGTCTTTGATTATTTCCCCAATGCCACCAGCTCTGGTTGTTACAATAGGCAATTTATTAGCCATGGCTTCTAGCAAAACATAGGGCATGCCTTCTTTTACGGATGGAATAACAAAAATATCAATACCGCCTTGTTTTTCAAAATATTGCCAAGGATTAGACTGACTGCCAGCCAGGAGACAATTATCAAGTTCCGAGCCTTTTTTTAATTGTTCTAATTTAGATCTTTCAGCTCCCTCACCAATTATTAAGGCTTTTATTTTATTATTTTTTAATTGAGTTAGTGACTGAATAAAGTAGGTAAGGCCTTTGGTAGGGTAGAAGTTGGCTATAACGCCAATTTTAATAACCCCAGATTTATTATGAAGATCATTTTTATAACTTAAATAACCTATACCGTTGTATAGAAGTCTTAACTTATTTTTAGAACAGATTTTGTGTTTTATGGCTTCGTCATATCCTTTTTGAGAATTAACAATAATCATATCTTTCCAGGCAGCACTTATTTTTTCTAGCCAAAGAAAGATATTGTTTTGCCATTGAGGTCGAGGGTCATTGAAGGACCAGCCGCCAATACGATAGATGATTTTATTAGAACCCGACAATTTTCCAGCTAGAGCTCCTAACAGACCGGCTTTAGTGCTGCATAGCTGGACTATATCGGGACGTTCTTTCTTGATTAGCCTACATAGTTCTATTAGACCAAAAAGGTCTCTCAGAGGGCTTATGTTGCGAACTAGGTTTTTGAGATTATGAGTTTGCACCCCTTCTTTTTTTAACTTGTTAAGTAAAGGGCCGGCCTGACTAGCAACAATGGTCTTATATTTTTTAGAATCTAGATTAGTGGCCGTATCAAAAACCCAACGCTGAGCGCCACCTAATTCTGACTGAGTTATTATAAATAGAATTTTCATGAGCTTTTTATTTTAACTTTTACAAAATTAATTTTTAGAGTGCCCCATTCTTTTCTAAATTTATCTTGAGGTTTGAGAATCTCTACGGTAAATTTATCACGATTAATACTTTCTATGATAGGTTTGGCACCAGCATCATCTCTGTTCCAATAGTCATCAAAAATAACAATAGTTTGATCATGCATTAATTGTTGAACATAGTGCCAGTCATTAGCAATTGTTTTTAGGCTATGACCACCGTCAAGAAAGATGAAATCCATTTTAGGAAGGTCGGCTATATTTTTTGGTAGAGATTTAAGCGTGTCACCTTGATAAAGGTTAATATGAGATCCGGTAGCTAAAAGCTTTTTTTCAACTTCTGCTTTAGAAGGGGGCATTTTAGATATCTCTTCTTTAAATTTTTCTAAGGTGAGGTCTTCAAATAGATCGAAGCCATAATAATGAATTGCTTGGGATGGGTTGTGTTTTTGGGCGGTGAGAATAAGTTGTTCAGCTCGATGACCATTCCAGATTCCTATTTCCATAATGTTTTTTGGCTTGATGGCGTTGATTGTTTCAAAAAGACGGCGATAGCGCTTAGGTTCTTTGAGCCAGTAATGGATTAGCCTTTTGATTTTTTTAAACATGTTTTATTAACTAATAATACTAATTATACGAGAAGCTCTTTTTTTCCACGAATATTCTTTCACATCAACAAAAGCTTTGTCTGCTAATTGCTTTGCGAGATCTTCATCTTGATCTAATTGATTGATCCCCTCTACAAGATCATCAATTGCTGGGTCTATCAACAAAGAGTTTGTTTTATTCAGCACTTCTTTTATGGAGGGTAGGTTAGAAGCCACGATAGGTCTTTTGCTAGCCATGTATTCAAACAACTTGAGCGGGGAGGTGTATTTTTCTGAAACAGCTTTTTCTTTAGTGTTAGGAAGAATTAGAATATCGGCCGCCTTAAGATATAGAGGAATCTGAGAATGAGGAAGTTTTTCTATTAGCAGTATATTACGAGCAGATTTTTTATTTAATTCATTAATTTCTTTTTTGCTACCACCAACTAAAACAAATAAAAGATCAGGTAGATGAGAGGCTGCCTGAATTATATTATCAACCCCTTTCCAGGAATGAAGAAAAAAACTACCAGTATACATAGCAATTTTTTTATCCAGTGGCAGATTTAATTTTTCTCGCGCTTCTTTTTTATTGTTATTAATAGAAAATTTTTCAATATCTACCCCATCAGCTGCTACCAATATCTTATTCTCTACAACGCTTGCTGTAACTAATTCTTTTTTTATAAAACTAGTTAAGACTATTAAATACCTAGCTCTTTTCCAAAGATATTTATGAATGCCTTTTATATTTTTTGGTAGAGAATGAATTTCTAGAGCTATTCCTCTAAAGAAAAGACTGGTTAATAAGGTGCGGGAATAGATTAGGTCGTATTTTTTAAATAAGGAATATATTTTAGCCACTAAAAGAAAGCTGCCAGTGGTTATTAAGTATGATAATCTCCCTAGAATAAAATCTAAGGGAATAAGATCTAAACAAGGAAGATAGGTGATCTTGAAATTGGAGGAGGTGTTGTAATAAGAGAAAGGATTTTTTTTGATCTTGTTGAAGCGTTGAGGAACAACTAGTTCTAACTTTACATCAAGATTAGAAAAAGCCTGACACATCTCCATTATTTGAATGCCATGTGCTTTTTCAGTGGGGAGGCGCACATGGTTGATATATAAAATTTTCATATTAAGAAGCTCGTTTAGTAGCAGCTTCTAGCAAGCTTTGTAGGGCGGTCTCTTTTAATAGCTTGAGAGCTAATAGATATATAAGGATTGCTATTGGAATAATTGCCCAAACAACAATATTTAGAAGTTGCATTAACCAAACTAAAGCGCTCATTATTATAGTCGCTATTAGTATTTTATTCAAACGATTTCCTAGCTTGAAATCATTAACTTGTTTCATCTTAAACCAAATAAAGGCGTTGCTAATTAATTGGGTAGATATGGTTGAAATAGCTGCTCCTTCAATGCCCCATATAGGGATGAATAGAAAATTAAAAATAATATTACTACCAGCTGCTAGGGAGGAGTATTTTATGAATTCATTTTGCTTGTTATGAGCAAATAAAGCGTTGCCAATGATGGTTATAGGGAAGTTTATTACCAAGCTTAAAAGAAGAATTTGAAAAGTAGTTACAGAGGCGTGATAAGCGCTGCCAAAAATCAAATCAATGAAATCAAAACCAACAATCATACCACCAGCTGTAATTGGTAAGGACATCATGAAAATAACTTTTAAAGACTTAACTATTAGATTAGAAAACTCCTTTGTATCTTTGTTGTTAGCTAATCTAGTGAAGGCGGGGAAGGATGAGGTGGCAATAAGAGCAGGAAATGCATATAGAACGAGAATTATTTTTTGAGCTACAGAATAAAAACCAATGTCTTGAGCTTCTTTTAGCCAGCCCAACATAATAATGTCGGTGTTAAGAATGACTCCAGTTAGCATTCCTAATAGGGCAAAAGGCCAGGCAATATAAATAATCTTCTTTACTAGCGACCTATTAAAATTGGATGATATTTTTTTGAGCCAGTCTCTAATAATAAAGATAGAGACTAATAAGCCCACACCGCTACCAACAACATAAGCTAAAGCTAAGCTTTCTATGGAGGCTATTGTTACCAAGGCCCATATTCCCAAGCCAACGATAGCAATTTGAGTAATGATATTTATTATCGCCTCCAAGTGCATTTTTTCTAATGCTCTGGTAATGGAGAAGGAAAAGACTCTTAAGCTATCAAATATAACTAAGAAGGCGGTAAGGATAATTAGATTTTGGGGTAGGTTTATTTTAGTGAAAATAGGAATTAAAAATATTATTCCTAAAGACGCTGCTAAAAGGAAAAACAGTTTAATAAAAAACGAGGTGGAAAAGTATTGTGTTTGTTGGCCGGGATATTTGACCAGTTCTCTAGTTAAGACTGCTCCAAGGCCAGCGTCAGCAAAGAGCGTAAAGAGTGCGGCTAAGCTGAGCACATAAGAAAAAGTTCCCCAATCTGAGGCGCCTAAAATTCTAGCAGCATAAATAACTAGTACGGCTCTGATTAGACGACCAATAACTTCACCACTAGTTAGCCAGAGAGTATTTTTAACAATCTTATTCCACATTCTATTTATTAAGAATACACTGCTCTTGTAAGAGCTGTGAAATTATTAAGTTATCTAGAGATGTTAATTTTTAACAAAAAACATCTTTAAGGTTTTAATAACGATACTTAAATCAAGCCAAAAAGATTTGTTTTTTAAGTAAAAGATATCGTATTGTAGTTTTTGATAAGTATCTTCTACAGAGGCACCATAGCGGTAGTTTAATTGGGCCCAGCCGGCGATACCTGGTCGAACTAAATGTCTGAGTTCGTAATGAGGAATAGTCTTTTTTAAGTCTTCAGTAAACTCAGGTCTTTCTGGTCGAGGGCCAACAAAAGAGGCTTCACCTTTAATGATGTTGAGTAGTTGAGGTAGTTCATCTAAATGACTGCGACGAAGTAGTTTGCCCAAAGCAGTAATTCGAGCATCGTTTTTTTGAGACCACTGAGCGCCTTCTTTTTCAGCATCCTTAGTCATGGTTCTAAATTTATAGAGCGTGAATTGTGATTCATATTGACCAACTCGAGTTTGTTTGTATATAACAGATCCGCGAGAGGTTAGCTTAACTAAAAGACCAAGAAGGACCATTAAGGGAGAGAGAATAATTAACATTATAAAGGCTGCAATTATTTCACAGGGCTGTTTGATAGTTTCGTAAACCTTGTTTTGATTAACTAGGTTTTCTAAAAACCATACCTCGCTTAGTTCTGAAAGAGGGACTTTCTTAAAGATTCTTTCATAGAAAGAGGCTATATCAATAGTTTCTATTCCTAAGGCTAGGTTGCGATAAATAGCACGAGCGGTTTTAGAATCTTTTTTAATGTGTTCAGGGATAGCGATAAGGTTGATATTTTCGGAAATGATGATCTGACTAATGTGATCAATTTCTTTATCATCTATATCATCTTTAAGCCAATATTTAATAGCATATCCAAGCTGAGGATTACTCTCTACTTGCCTTACCATTTCCTCAGTTGTGTCGTTATTACCAATAAGAAGTACGTTGGTGCTTGGGAGAGAGGAGCTGATGAGTCTGTTATAAAAGTGGCGCCATGTGAATCCTAAAACAGCAAAAAAGGCGAGTAGAATGAAGAGGTTGGTTTTAGGGGCTATATCTAGTGGAAGAATATAAAAGGCGGTAATGGCTAGACCGGCATTAACTATTAAAGCAGCACCAAATTTTTTTAGAAAATCTATATTGTTTTTAAGATGGCGAATCTCATAAAGACCAGCAACATAAAAGATAAAGATCCAAAAAATAAAGATATAAGTAAAAGGTCCTAAATGAGTGTCTAATACTTGCGTATTAAAAGGTTGGTCGTAGCGGACCAAGAGAGTGAGCGCGAGTGATAAATAAAGAATTAAAATATCACCAGCAGCCAATATCATTTGTTTTATCTTGACAATACTATTCATGCACTAGTATCCTACTAAAATATGGAAAATAGTCAAAGGTCTTATGTATTGCCAGCGAGTATATTGATTGCGGCCGTTTTGATCGCTGGGGCGTTAGTTTATAGTGTTGGTACAAGTAAAACAGTCGATTCTGATCAAGATAATCCTTCAGTTGTTGATCTAGCCGAAGCTTTAAAGGACGTTGCTAAAGGACGAGTTATCCTAGGTGATGCTAAAGCTCCTGTGCAGATTGTAGAGTTTGCTGATTATCAGTGCCCTTACTGCGCTAAGTTTCATAAAGAGGCTGGCCAGAAGATAAGAGAGGAGTATATCAAGGCTGGTAAGGTTAATATGGTAATGGTTGATCTTTCCTTTTTAGGAGAAGGGTCATCTCAAGCAGCCTTAGCTACTCACTGTGCTGGTGATCAAGGTAAGTTCTGGGGTTATCACGACAGGCTTTTTGATGTTCTTTGGGACGTTGTTGAAGGCGGTGGAAAAAAAGATGGTATTTTTAGCAATGACAATCTTAAAAAGTTTGCTAAAGACTTAGGCTTGAACACAGTTACTTTCAATAGCTGTCTTGATTCTAAAAAGCATGCCGACAAACTTGAGAGCGGTCGGAAGATTGCTGAAGCAGCCTTAGGTGGCCAGGTCTCTACACCAAGTCTTATCGTGGGAGGTCAATTGATTCAGGGTGCTCAACCCTATGAAGTTTTCAAAGCTGCTATCGAAGAAGAATTGAATAAATAAAAAAGTACCCGCTTAGCGGGTATTTTTTTTATTTATCAACAGGTTGTTGTATAATACTTAAACAAAGGTTCACTAATTAAATTTATCTGCATATGAAAAAAGTTATTATTTATTCCACTCCAACTTGTGTCTATTGCAAGATGGCTAAGGAATTCTTTAAAGAAAATAAAGTAGACTACACCGAGAAGGATGTTTCTCAGGATGATAAGGCGCGAGAAGAGATGGTTGATAAGTCTCATCAAATGGGAGTGCCGGTCATTGAGATTGGGGAAGAGATTTTTGTTGGTTTTGATAGGGATGCTCTATCTAATGCTTTAGGGATATAATTATGTACGATTTAGTTATTATAGGAGGTGGTCCAGCCGGTGTCGGAGCCGGAGTTTATGCTGCGCGAAAAAAAATAAAAACTCTTTTAATAACCGAGGATTTTGGTGGTCAATCAATGTTCTCTCCTGACATTAGTAACTGGATAGGTAATAAATCTTTAACCGGTTTAGAATTAGCTAAAATGCTAGAAGATCATTTGAATAATTATAAAGATGACATTGATATTTGGAAGGGAGATTTGGTAGCTAAGGTCGCTAAAAAAGGAAAAGGATTTTCTATATCTACCAAGAAAGGTAAAAAGGTAGAAGCTAGAACTATTCTGATTTGTTCTGGTAGTCGAAGACGGCGCTTAGGTGTTCCAGGAGAAGATGAGTTGGATGGCAAGGGTTTGGCTTGGTGTGCTACTTGTGATGCCCCAATGTTTAAAGATAAGGTGGTAGCTATTATTGGCGGAGGTAATGCAGGCTTAGAAGCAGCTTTAACACTAGATGCTTACGCCAGCAAACTTTATTTATTACAAAGAAGAGACGAGTTGAAAGGAGATGCTGTTACTCAGGAAAAAATTAAGAGTTTAAAAAAACTAACTATTATTTATAACGCGCTTACCCAAGAGATTTTAGGAGATAAGTTTGTTTCTGGTCTTCGCTATAAAGATGCTAAGACTGGGAAAGAGGAGGCTTTAGAGCTTCAAGGTGTTTTTGTTGAAATCGGCTCGGTGCCCAATGTTGATTTTATAAAAGACTTAGTTGATCTTGATGACTGGAATGAAATTATTGTTGATCATAAGACCCAGCAATCCTCTCAAAAAGGTGTTTGGGCAGCAGGGGATGTTTCTGATGTTTTATATAAGCAGAATAATGTTTCGGTAGGAGATGCTATTAAAGCGGTTCTTAACATCTTTGATTATTTGCATAAAAATAACGCTTGACTTTTATCAGTTTACCCCCCGGTTTAGGCCGGGGTTTTTTATATTTTAAAATATTTTCTAATAGTTTTTTCGTTAGGAATTTTCTTTGATTCTAAACAAAGAATACGATCTGAATCTATTTCTAATAAGTGACATACTTTTTCTAAGGCTAAGCGGCAATTGTATGGCAAAACATAAACTCCTCTTTGGAGAGGGTAAGTATCCCAGTTTTTTATAATTTTTTTAAAGTTGTTTTGAGCAGTTTTGTTATTGGTTGGAATGTCGTGAATGATAAGATACCAGGACTTGTTCCATGTTTTAGAAAAGCGGACTTTTTCTAAAGCTTCTTGGAGAGCCATTTTTTTAACCATTGATCGGCCGGTGGCTGTAAGGTCGAGTTGAAGAGTATTGTCAGGCATTTTCTTTAATCGAACAAAGCGCTTACCCTCTAACTCTCTTATCTTTTTAGCTCTAGAACGAAGCATCTTTACAGCCCGATCTTTAAAATATTGCTTAGCAATGCGATGAAGAAAATAAGGAGATGAATCGGCAGCGGGAATAATAGCTGGTTTATCAGCCAATCTCATCATGGTATCCCGTGTTAAGGTTTCTTTGTGCCAAATAGTAGACATATAAATGCTCGCTTATTATATCTATTTCAAAGATGATTTCAAGTCAGAGTTGATTGAAAAAATATTTTCTTTGTTTTTTTGGTAAGAATTGGGGAGAGGGAGTGGTATGGATTGACTAGAAGAGATGTGATATTAGTTAAGGTATGAAGAAAATAGTTTGGACTGTTGCGGCGTTAATAGTTATTTTTTTGGTAGTAACTATTGTTGCGAGTAATAAGTACAGTGATGGAGGAGAGTTGGTGCTAAGAAATCAATTAAAATCTGACACTTATGGTGGTCAGACTCCTGCAGAAACGTTGCAGATGTTAGTCGAAGCTCTTAGAAATGAAGATCTTGAGTTGGCTAGTAAGTATTTTGTATTGAGTGATGATGGTAATAGAGATGAGTGGCTTAGCTTATTGGAAAAACTTCAAGAAAAAGGAGGTCTAGATGATTTGATTAATAAATTGGAGCAAGCTCAACCTTATACAAAAGACATCTCTCACAAGGGCGATTTTAAGTTTTTTATACCTAATGATAAAGAAAATATAGAAACAGTAATTAATTTAGAAAAAAATTCTTCTTCTGGAGTCTGGAAGATAGAGAATTTATAAAATGAAGGTCAATAAATTTATATTATTTTTAGTTGTTATGGGGGTTTTTAGTTGGCTGTCTCCTAACGCTCTAGCTTACGAAACCAGAACGCACAAACAATTGACCGAAGCTTCCATAGATTTATTTAATCAAAGCTTTCCTGAGCATAAAATAGAAAATAAATTAAAAGAGGCCTTGATCATTGGTTCTGAGGAAGAAGATGAGATTCCTCGACATCTTTTTCATTTTTATGATCCGGTTAATGATAGAGGCTTAACATTTAAAAATGAGCAGTGGTTGTCTTCTAAAAAGTGGGCAGAGGATGAACAAAAGCAGATTGCTTTAAAAATACCAACTTTTTTCGCAAATCTTCCTCGATTATCTATTCCTAAAACAAACTACACCTGGCAGCAGGCTTTTAATCAATACAATGAAGGAGAAAAGGAGAAGGCCATGAAGTCTTTAGGGCATATTCTTCATTTAATACAAGACGTTTCAGTACCAGCTCATACACGTAACGATCCTCATGTTGAGGGTGATTCTTATGAAAAATTTGCTGCTGAACAAAAAACCATTGATTGGAAAGGCAAGAAATTGATCGAGCTTGATAGGTTGGCAGATTATTTTAATGAGTTAGCTAATTATTCAAATAATAATTTTTATAGCAAAGACACTATCGGTTTGGCTGAATATGATGCTCCTCAGGCTGATTATTTAAGGTTTTATCAAGGTCATTATTATGGGGTAAGGAGAGATGAGCAGGGAGATTATTTTCTTTATCGTAAATCAGGACCAAGTTTATTATTCGCTAACAAACTTGATATAACTATTGATACGCCAATTGTTCTTCATGATTATTGGCAAAGACTATCTCCTAAAGCTGTGCGTTATGGAGCTGGTGCCATCCATTTATTTTTAAATACTATTGGTGAAAAGTTAGAGACAACTCAAGAAGAGGTGGTTGATGATAATAAGAGAGATGTTGTGGATGTTGTAGATGATGTAGGTGATGTTTTGCCAAAGAAAGAGCCGGATAATGATTCAGCAGATTTCTCTGATGATGAGGTGATAGAAGAGGCGATGAAGACGTTAGAGAATGCTCGCTTGGCCTTGATAAGCTTACAGAATAGATTAGGTGGTGTAGGTGGCGTGGTTATTGAAGAATTTGAAGATGAGAAAATAGAAGAAAAAGAAAAGCCTCAAGATGAGGCTGAATCTTTGCCTGAAGATGAGGAGGTGGTTGATAATGCGCCAGTTGTTGATCGTAGCAGTATTTCTGGTAGCGTGCCGGTTTATGTTAAGGCAGACTTTAGTGGTCCTAAGGCTAATAATGTAGTGATTAGTGAGTTTTTGTTTGATGCAGAAGGAAGTGATAAGGGATTGGAGTTTATCGAGTTATTTAATCCTACAGATAACGTAGTGGATCTTTCCGAGTGGTCTATTCAGACTAGTTCCAAGAAAAAGAATTTTGAAAATGAGAATATGATCGCTTCAAAAGGATTTTTCTTGATTTGGTTAGGAGATAGTGAGATGGCTAATATGACTTGGAAGAGCGGTAGTTTAAAAAATGCTGAAGAATCTATCTACTTAGTGGACAATCAAGAATCGGTTATTGGTAGTAATGATCCTAATATTATTGACTTGGTTGATTATAAGAAAGAGGATTTTCAAGGTTTTGTAGATGGGAATAGTTTGGAAAGAGTAGTCTGGGAAAATAATATTTGCTCAGGTAGCCAAGGTGTTGGCAGTTTGGCTGGCGATGCTTGTGATAGCGGGCTGTCAAAAAATGACTTTCTTGTTCAAAAATCTCCTAACCCTCAAACAACCGAGGTTATTTTAGCGCCTGAGGCTGATTGGTTAGAATCTTTAACTTATTTCAAAGATCCTAGAGATGAAACGACTTATTTAATAGATATGACTTTTAACGAGTATCCATTTATTCCAGAAACCATTGATAGGTGGAAGATAATTGCTTTTTATAAGGATGGTAATCCGACAGCTGATGAGGTGGTAAATACAAGTAGCTATTGGACTCCCACAGATACCAGCAATCTTTTGACTATTAAGTTCCCTAATTACGCTGGTGAATCGACTCGACAGTCTTTAATTCTTCCTGATGTTAGTGAGGGATTTGGTAATACTGGAGGGATTGTGAATGTCGCGTACAATTTAGATTACCTAGAAGATAGTCGCATTAGAATAAAGACTGATGAGGCGGTTGATTATCTTACTCTAGCCTATTACGACTTTGTTAGTAGTGGGGGAGGTAGTCAGAATTTTAAGTTGCAAGGAGTTAATACGACTAAACGTTATAGAGAAACTGGCGTACCTAGTTTTGCCGCTCCATTAATGGATGGTGATGTGGTGGTGGAGTTTAATGAAGTAGAGTCTACCTTGTTAGCTAGTTGGCCAGAGGCTCGTGATAGTGATACTCGTGATAGCTTATTAACTTATGAGATAAAAATAAATGATTTGAATGCAGGTCAGGAGGAGGTGATAACAACAAGTGGAGTGACTTATGAAAAACGGGTTAAGCCAGGAGATAGTCTGGTTATAGAGGTTGGAGCTGTGGATGAGTTTGGAATTATATCAGCTTCTAAATCGGTAGAATGGCATTATCCGCCAGTTACATTGGTTATTGATCAAGAGGAGGTTGGTGATTGGAGTTATCAGGTGGGTAATAAGAATCAAAATTGTCCTAGCTGCCCAATTAAAGCCAGTCTACAAAGCATTAAGTTAGCGGAAACTCAATCGATAAACTTGGTGAGTGTTAAATTAATTCAGAGCGGTACATATGGTGGGGGCGTGCGTCTTCAGATATTTTCTGATCTAGATGGAGGGCCTGACTTTAGCCAATTATTAGGCTCGAGAACCATACCTAATATTAATGTTTCAGATGATGAATATGATTTAACTTTTATATTTGATCAGCCAATAGTTTTTGAAAAAGACAATCACTACTGGCTAGTATTAGATAGTCAGTATTCTGATAGTAGAGCTTATTACAAAAGCTCTATTAAGAATGCTATTGCCTCAGGAGATACTTATGCGTCAGGAGAATTCGGTTTAGGTCATAGCGGCAGCTGTGTTGATCATGACCCAGCATATTGCTCTTTTGTCATTCCTTACATCGAAGGATCTGATTGGTTTATGAAAATTGGTTTATTGGAATAAAAAAAGGCGACCAATTGGTCGCCCATGGAATCACTTTTTGTGAATCTCATTTGTTTCTCGATTAACTTCATCAAGAATTTCTTTACGGTGAATAGATACTTCTTTTGGGGCTTTGATCCCAAGTTGAACCTTGTCACCTTGTATTTTGATGACTGTGATGGTTATGCTGCCATCACCGATCACGATCTTCTCTTCTTGCTTCCGTGATAATACTAACATAACAAACTCCTATTTTGTTAAGCGAAAGAAACGTTGGGGAGAGCTAGTTATAAAATACTTGAAATAATAAAATTTGTCAAAAAAAAGAGGGGTAATAGATACCCCCCCTCGCTTTTTTTAAGACAGTAACTCCTCAGATGGGATGAGGGGAGGGGGCGTGAGTATTTATCCCTCCTAATTGTTCTGTCGGTCTCCCCTTTTTTCGTTCCGTTGGCTTTCCCCGATTTTCTCCTTTCTTAATTGCATTATAAACTTCTTCTCGATGCACAGAGATCTCTTTGGGGGCGTCGATCCCTAGTCGAACTTTATCGCCTCTTACCTCGATGACCATGATGGTTATGCTGTCACCGATTATGATCTTCTCGTCTGTCTTTCGGCTCAAAACAAGCATCTCGTCCTCCTTTTTGGAGTTTAAAATCACTCCTTTCTTTGACGGGGTGTTAAGTACTGAAAATATATTAACACGCTTGCTTAAAAAATGCAAGCAGAATATAATCCATTTATTATGATTGCTATTCTTAATAATATTCGTAGCTTGCATAATGTGGGCTCTATTTTTAGAACTGCTGATGGAGCGGGGGTTGATAAGTTATATCTTTGTGGTTTTACTCCGTCTCCTTTAGATCAATTTGATAAGGTTCGTCCTCAGTTGGCGAAGGTGGCTTTGGGAGCGGAAAAAATGGTGGATTGGGAAAAGTGTAGTCAGACTTCAAGATTGATTACCAAGCTAAAAAAAGAAGGTTATTATATTATCGCCTTGGAGATTAATAATAAATCGGTGCCATATTTTAAAGTTAAAAAAATAAAAAAGAAGACTGCTTTGGTGGTGGGTCATGAAGTTAAGGGTCTCCCCAAGTCGGTTTTGGATAAGTGTGATAGGATTGTAGAAATACCCATGAAAGGACAAAAGACTTCTTTAAATGTATCGGTCGCTTTTGGAATAGTTGCTTTTGCTTTGCAACAGAAATAAATGATAGGTAAAACAAGTTTTTATTTAATAATTGTTATTGGTATAGTTGCGGTTCTTATTCTTCTTAGTCAATTAGTTGAGAGTAGTTGGTGGGTTTTGAATAATAAAAAACCAGCGGATATGATTAAAAGTGCTTTTAATTTAACTAATGATAAAAAAGTGGATGGAGAGATTTTAGTTGGTCAGAATAAATGGCAGTTTGAATTAGCTAAAACTGCTGCTGCTAGGGCTAGGGGTTTATCTGGAAGAAAATTTTTATCAAAAAAAGAAGGGATGTTGTTTGTCTTTAATAAACCAGCCATTCATAGCTTTTGGATGAAGGGAATGTTGTTTCCTTTGGACTTTGTTTGGATAAAATCCATCACCAACAATCAAGGAGTGGTGGTGGGGGTAAGTGAAAACGCTCCACCATTAGATATTAAAAATATTAAGTTTTACTCACCACCAGAGCCGGCTGATTTGGTTTTAGAAATTAGAGCTGGCTTGGTAGCTGAGACGGGTGTGAAAAAGGGGGATGTTGTAAGGATAAATTTTTCAGACTAGAATTAAGTTAATGAGTCCTAAGAAGGCTAAAATTGCTATTAATGGATTTGGCAGAATTGGCAGATTGTTTTTTAGACAGGCTTTTAATAAATTTGATGTGGTAGCTATTAATGATCTTAGTGATATTGATAATCTAGCTTACCTCTTAAAGTACGATACGGTCTATGGAACTTTTGATAAACCAATTAAGGTCAAGAAAGGCTGGAACAATTATTTAATAGTAGGAAGAAAGAAGATTTTAGTTAGACAAGAAAAAGAGCCACGTCGATTGCCGTGGCGAAAATTAAAAGTTGATTTAGTGGTAGAGGCGACCGGTGCTTTTAATACCTATAAACAATCAGCAGCTCATCTTCGAGCTGGTGCTGAGAAAGTTGTTATCACAGCTCCTGCTAAAGATGATGAGCAAAAGAATGCTAAGACTGTTTTACTAGGAGTTAATGAAAGTGACTTTAAGGTTTGTGATATTACTTCTAACGGTTCTTGCACTACTAACGCCACTCATCCTATAGCAGCTATTATGTCTGAGACGGTGGGGGTAGAGAAGGCTTTTCTGGATACTATTCATGGCTATACCGCTACTCAAAATTTGGTAGATGGTCATTCTCGAAGTAGCGATATTCGTCGGGGGAGAGCAGCTGCTATGAATTTAGTTCCTACCTCTAGTGGAGCTAGTATCTCTGTTTCCAAAGCGGTTAAAGAGCTAGAGGATAAGTTTGAGGCGATGGCTATTCGTGCGCCGGTAATATCAGGTTCGATAGGAGACTTCACTTTTGTTGCTAAAAAGAAAACCACCCCCGAAAAAATTAATAATATATTTAAAAAGGCGGCTAGAAGTTCACGATGGAAAGGAGTTTTGGGGGTTACCGAAGAGCCGGTCGTTTCTTCTGATATTATTGGTCAATCTTATGGATCTATCGTTGATCTTTCCCATACTAGAGTGGTGGGAGGTGATTTGGTAAAGATTTTGACCTGGTATGACAATGAGTGGGGTTATGTTTCTACCTTAGTTAAACATGTGGAGAAATCAATAAAAACATTATGATTATATATTTAGCATCTGATCACGCTGGCTTTGAATTAAAAAAGCAATTAAAGGAGTTTTTAATGAAAAATAATTATGAGGTGGAGGATATGGGTCCTTTTGCCTTTAAAGCGCGGGATGATTATCCTGATTTTATGCATCCATTAGCTAAAATAGTTTCTTTTAAAGGAGAAGAGGCGAGAGGTATTATTATCGGCGGTTCTGGTCAGGGAGAGGGGATGGTAGCTAATCGTCACAAAGGTGTTCGATCCGCTGTTTATTATGGTGGAAAGCCAGAGATAGTTAGAATTTCTAGAGAACATAACAATTCTAATGTTTTGGCTATTGGTGCTAGATTCGTGAAAAAAAGAGAGGTTTTGAAAGCGGTAGATGTTTGGCTGAAAGAGCCTTTTTCAAAGGCAGCGAGGCACGTTCGAAGATTAAAAAAAATAGATAAGTAGGGGAGACGAGTTGATGCACAGTCCCCTTTATTGGGGATTCTTGTATAATTAGATAATGCAGGTTATTCCATCAATTAATGTTTCTAGTTTTGAGGAAGCACAAGAGCTGGTAGATAGAGCTAAAGAATTTTTAATACGTCCTGATAATTGGCTTCATTTTGATATTGGTGATGGAGTCTTTTCTTCTATCAAGACCTGGGGTAGTTCGGAGGAGTTTAAAAAAATAAAATTAAGATCATTGAGGTCAGAGGTTCATTTAATGGTGGAGGACCCAGAGAAGGTGGCTGAGGCTTGGTTAGAGGCTGGAGCAAAGAGATTGATTGTCCATCTAGAGGAGGTGCGTAAACTTGAGACTATTTTAAATCTTTGCCAGCAACATAAGGCGGATTTTATGCTAACTATTAATCCAGAGACGATTGTAGAGAATTTACTCCCCTATCTTAATGACATAAAATATTTTCAGATTCTTGGAGTGACTCCAGGAAAAGCTGGTCAGAAGTTTCAAAAAAGCGTTTTAGAAAAGATTGAGTTTTTGCGAGAGCAAGCCCCTAATGTTAAAATAGAAGTTGATGGCGGTGTTGATTTGGAGACCGCTAAATTAATAAAGGATGCTGGTGCGGATATGGTAGTGTCCGCTACTTACATATTTAATAATGCCAATCCTAAAGAGGCATATAATCAATTAAAAGCTATCTAATAATGGATAGATTAGATGATAAAAAAATAAGTTTTTTAGAGGAGAAGGCGGCGGAGATTCGTTATGATACCATTAATATGGTAATTAAAGCTGGCTCTGGTCATGTAGCGGGGCCTTTAGATATGGCTGATATTTTTACCGCCCTTTATTTTCATGTTTTAAATCACAAGCCTAAAAAGCCTGATTGGTCTGATCGAGATCGATTGATCTTATCTAATGGTCACATCTGCCCTGTGCAATATGTCTCATTAGCTCATGCTGGTTATTTTCCAGAAAAAGAATTAAAGACTTTAAGGAAATTAGGCACTCGCCTACAAGGTCACCCTCATCGTTCCGCTTTACCTGGTATAGAGACTACCTCTGGTCCTTTAGGGTCGGGCTTGTCTCAATCTTGTGGAATTGCTTTAGCTGCTCGTTTAGATCAGAAGAAGTATCAGACTTATTGTTTAATGTCTGATGGTGAGCAGGAGGCGGGTAATACGTGGGAGGCGGCGATGTTTGCTGGTAAAAATAGATTGAGTAATCTAACAGCGGTTATTGATCGAAATAATATTCAGATTGATGGTATGACTGAAGATATTATGCCCTTAGAACCATTGCAGGATAAGTACGAGGCCTTTAATTGGAATGTTTTAGAGATTGATGGACATAATATAGAGGCTTTTGTAGATGCGGTTAATGAGGCGAAAGCTACTTATGAAAAACCAACCGTGATCATTGCTCATACGATTGCTGGTAAAGGAGTTGATTTTATGGAAAACGATTATCATTGGCATAGTAAGAAATTTTCAAAAGAAGAAGCTAAAGAAGCTTTGAATGAATTAAGAACATTAAAAGGTCGGATAAAAAGCGAACATAAATAAAAAAATGAAAAATAAAATGTTTGGTGGTTGTGCTTGCTTCGAGTGTTTTCTCGGTGCTTTATTGTGGGTTGGCTCATTAGCCTCATTGGTTGCCGCTTGGATGTCTCGTGGTGAGATGTTGGGTATTTATGAGATGGATTCTCTTGGCTGGTTATTGACCGCTATTGTCTTGGGTGTACTTGCTATTCCTTGTATAGCCCGAAGTTCTCGATGTGGAGACTGTTCTAGTTGTAAAGGTAAGGGGTGTAAGACTTGTAAATAGTTATTAATCAAAAGTGCTAAATTCAGAAGCAAAATTGAATGCAAAAATGTTCCACAAGTCAGTGGAGCAATTGCCGACTCGTAATGGTTATGGCGAGGGAGTGGTGGTGGCAGGAGAGGCTGATCCAAATGTGGTGGTTTTGTGTGCCGATTTAACCGAATCTACCCGCTCCCAGGATTTTGCAGAAAAATTTCCTGATCGATTTATTGAGATGGGTGTGGCTGAGCAAAATCTAGCCACTGTAGCAGCTGGCTTAGGTATTAGTGGTAAAGTCCCTTTTATCTCTTCCTATGCTACTTTTTCACCAGGTCGTAATTGGGAACAGATTAGAACCACGATCGCTTATAATGACTCAAACGTAAAGATTATTGGTTCTCATACTGGAGTATCGGTTGGTCCTGATGGAGCAACTCATCAGGCAACTGAGGATATGGCGATTATGAGAACTATGCCTAATATGCGAGTTTTTTCGCCTTGTGATGCGATTGAGGCGAGAAAGATGACTGAAGCAGCAGCTCAGCTTTGGGGTCCTTGTTATATTCGTTTTGCTCGAGAAAAAAGTCCTGTCTTTACCACTGACGATACGCCTTTTCGACCAGGAAAGGCTGAGGTGTTTTGGTCAGGCAAAAAGCCAGAGGTAGTGGTTATTGCTTGTGGTCCTTTGGTCTACAAAGCCTTGGTGGCTGCTAAAGAACTGGCTAAGGAGGTAGAGGTGACGGTTGTTAATTGCCATACCATTAAGCCCTTAGATGATCATTTGTTATTGGATATAATAAAAGAGTGTGGGGCGGTGGTAACGGTAGAGGAGCATCAAGTCAAAGGTGGCTTGGGTGGAGCGATAGCAGAATTAACTGCTCGAGAATGTCCGGTGCCAATTGAGTTTATTGGCATGCAAGATACTTTTGGTGAGACTGGAGAGCCAGAGGAGTTGATTGAGAAATATGGTATGGATTCAAAAAATATAAAAGAGGCGATAAAAAAAGTTGTGAAGCGTAAATAATGCTTGATATTATCACAATCGGAACAGCTACTCAGGATGTTTTTTTGAAAAGCAAGCTTTTTAAAAAAGTGAAGAGTAGTGCTTTTAATAAAAAATCTGGCTTCCCTACCGGCGAAGCAGAATGTTTTGCTTTTGGAGGAAAGTTAGAAATTGATGATTTTGTGATCGCTAGTGGTGGAGGTGCTACCAATACGGCAGTTACTTTTGCTAGACAGAGTCTAAAGACAGCTACAGTTTGTCGAGTGGGTGATGATTTGTTTGGTGAAGAAATAGTTAAAGAGTTAAAGAAGGAGAAGATCAAGCCTTTTGTGACTAAGGATAAGAAGAGGCCAACAGGTTATTCCACCATCTTACTTTCTCCAACTGGTGAGCGAAGTGTTTTGGTCCATCGAGGAGCGGCTGAGGATTTGAAAGCGAGAGAGACTCCTTCTCGTTTGAAGAGTCGTTGGTTGTATGTGGTGCCTAGTAATATCTCTTTATCGGTAATGAAAAAGGTTATTGATCAAAGTTTGATTTCAGGAGCTTTAATAGCTATGAATCCTTCTCGTTTTTACATAGAAATGGGAGCTAAAAAATTAAGGTCATTGCTTCAAAAATTGACTGTGGTGATTGTTAATCGAGAGGAGGCCTCTTATCTAACAGGGGTGGAATATAATAAGACGAAGGATATTTTTAAGGTCTTAGATAAATTAGTGCCAGGGATCGCGGTCATGACTGACGGCGCTAAAGGAGTTTGGGTGTCTGATGGAGCTCATCTTTATCAGGCGGGTATTTTTGCAAATAAGAATGTTTTAGATCGAACAGGAGCGGGGGATGCTTTTGGATCAGGTTTTGTAGCTGGCTTAGCTAAGAAAGAGAATGTTAGTCAGCAAGAGGCGATTGAATATGCTATTCGCTTAGGCAGCGCTAATGCTACAGCGGTAGTGGAGGCGATTGGTACCAAGCAAGGTATTTTGACTAAAAGCAGTTTTGAAAAAGAGAAGCGATGGCGCAAGTTAAATATTAAGGTTAAGAAGTTGTAATGGTTAATAATGAATATCGGCAAAAGATAGCTCGAATATTACGTGTCCCCCAGTCAACTTTGGTTAGATTGGAAGAGGCTTTAGACGCCTCTACAGGCAAAGCTGGTGTTTTAGAAAAGTTGGCTATTCAGAATGAAGAGCTAATTAATAAAAAATTAATTGAATTAAGCCTTAAAAGAGACTCCAAATCTCATGAGGTTTTTGATTCTTTGATTAGTAAGGTTGAGGCTGATGATTTGGCTTTGTTGAATATAATTGGTCATTCCAATTTGAGGGGCTATGAGGCGTCGCAAAAGGTTTGTCAGTTTGTTAGAGATATCCACCCGGCTCCTACCGGCTTCTTTCTTAAAAAAGAAAAGGCTAGGGAATTGTTAATGGCTGAGCCTCCAAAAAAGATTATGAAGGCTTTAGGGTATAGCAAGGTTGAAGATTTATTAGAGAAAGAGGATTTGTTGGAAGTTTATAGCGCCCTACGTTTTTTAGAAGATCGAGAATGGCAGAACAAAATCTTTTTTAAGCAATATGAGAGCTTGGTTCCTAGTGACTTTGAGAGGCGACCTTTAGAGATTAGGGCTTTGAATGAAAAGTGGGCAGAGGCGGCTGAGAAGTTTGTGGCTAAGAAGTATCATAATGTCAGTCATTTAAAAGAGTTGGGGGTTATTTTTGTTATACCAGTCTTCTTAGGTATTTCTGGAGAAACCTTGCGCTTACTCAGTCTCCTGCTCCATTACGTTAATGAGATTAAATATTATTCAGACATCTTTTATCATAACTTTGCTCCTAATGAGAAGGCTTTTGCAGCTAATTTAATTTCAGCCTTACGAGGCGATGTTATTGAGCATCGAATACCAGAACCTATAGCAGAAGCTCAGCGACCTAATATTTTGGTTATTCAGCGCTATCTAGCTAAAGATGATGAGAATGATTGGCGACTTTTTGAACCTCATATTAATCCGGAGGCTTTGCATTGGCAACGAGCAGAAAATGAAATCGTTAAGATTAATCCTAGTTTAGCTTTTTGGTCAGGTTTGGGTTGGACGGGTAATTTCTTTAAGTCGGAGGCGGGAGTGGATATTTTGATTAGTTTTAATTTGGTAGATACGGTGATGGCTTTAGTTAAACAGAAAGAGCTGATAAAATATCTTTATCATCATCAAGAGGCGCTTTGGAATAAGATCTTTAGTGAATATTTTAGCATTGAAGAGTTGGAGAAGTTGAGTAAGGATTATATAGTTAAAGGGTGGTTCGAAGTTTAATATGAAAACCTTAAAACAAATACTCAAAAAAGCAGAGAAGGATAAGGTGGCGGTGGGGCATTTTAATTTCGCTGAGATGTCTGTTTTGCAAGCGGCAGTGGATATTGCCAAAAAGCTAAAAGTGCCGGTGATTATGGGCACTTCGGAAAGTGAGAGGTCCTTTATGGGGCCGGATCAGGCGGTAACTTTGGTAAAGAGCTTGCGAGCAATGGGTTTACCTATTTTTATTAATGCTGATCATACCAAGTCTTTAGAGAGGGTGCGGGAGGCGGTAGCAGCTGGTTATGACGCGATTCTTTTTGATGGCGGTAGTTTGCCTTTTGAAGAAAATCTTAAAATGACTAAAGAAGTGGTGGAGTATGTAAAATCAATTAACCCAGACATCTTGGTAGAGGGAGAATTAGGTTATATAGGCTCTTCCTCAAAACTATTAAAAGAAGTGCCTGAGGGCGCTGCTATCACCAAAGAACAGCTCACTACTGTTAAGGAAGCTAAGGAGTTTGTTAAAGAAACTAAAATTGATATGTTGGCGCCAGCGGTGGGTAATATTCATGGCATGCTGGTTAATGCTCCTGAACCTAATCTTAATCTGGCGCGAGTGAGAGCTATTAAAAAAGCTGTTGGTATACCATTGGTACTTCATGGAGCGTCTGGTAATACAGATAATGATGTGAAGGGTGCTATTAGAGGTGGTATTTCGATTGTTCATGTTAGTACTGAGATTAGAGTGGCTTGGCGTAAGGCTTTGGTTAACTCTTTGAAAGTTGATGAGGAGGATATCGCTCCTTATCGAATTCTTAAGGCGCCAAGAGAGGTGGCAGGGGAGGTTATCGAAAAGAAGTTGAGGGTGTTTAATAAGTTGAAAAAATAAACCTTTCGTGTTATAAAAATAGCCTATGCAATTAACTGTTGAAAAACGCGAAGTTCTTGGTAAAAAGACCAAGCATTTAAGAAGCGAAGGCAAGGTCCCTGCTGAGTTATATGGCCGGGGTATTGATAATGTTCACTTATCAGTCTCAACTGATGATTTTCAAGTCGCTTATAAGGAAGCGGGTAAAAACGCTGTTATTGAATTAAAATTTGATGGAGAAAAAAGACCAGTGATGGTTTATGATGTTCATCGTCATCCTGTTACGGGAGATATTCAGAATATTGATTTTTATCAAGTTAAAATGGACGAGGTGATTCAGGCGGATGTTGCTTTAGAGTTTATTGGTGAGTCACCAGCTGTTAAAGATAAAGAAGGTGTGTTGGTTAAGGCTATGCAAGCGCTTAGCGTTGAAGCTTTGCCAGCTAACATTCCCCAAAATATTGAGGTTGATGTTACTCAATTAGAAGACATTGATCAAAGTATTTATGTCAAAGATCTTCCTTTAGCTGATTTAGAGAAGAAGGATATTAAGATCTTGGTAGAACTTGATAGTGTGGTAGCAACTGTTAAAGCTCAAATGACTGAAGAAGAGGATCAAGCTAAAGCTGATGAGGGTGCTGATATTGAGGGAATAGAAGTTGAAGGTAGTGAGAAGCAGGAAGGAGATGAGGTAGAAGGTGGTGAAGAGAAGAAGGAAGAGTCAGAAGAGAAGAAAGAAGAATAATATCTTAAATTATAATTATGGAAATAAAACTTCCCTTTGTGGGAAGTTTTTGGTTTAATTAACACTATGAAGTTCTTAGCAAAAAACGTACTTCTAGTTTTTTTAACCGTATTTTTGCTTGTGACGGTTGCTTTGGCTGCTCCACCAACTCAGGCTGAAAGAAGAGAGTTAGAAAAGCAGTTAGTTGAGGTTGAAAAAAAGATTGCTGAGACAGAGGGTATTGTTGAAGGGTATCAAGAGCAAGGCAAAACATTAAAACGAGAGATAGGGAGATTTGATAATGATATTTATAAAACCACCCTTCAAATTAAAGCTATTAACTTATCAATCAATAAGTTAGATGGCGACATTAGAGCTAATCAGGGTTATGTAGCTCTGACTGAAGATAAGCTAGGTATTCACAAGGAAGCTTTGAAAAAAGCTTTGCGAGGTATATATGAGCAAGAGAGTGAGACGGTGGTAGAGATTTTATTACAAAGTCCCAGTTTGTCACATTTCTTTTCTGGGGTTAATGGATTATTAGAGATTCAAGAAGATTTACAGGACTCTCTTGAGGAAACTATTAATATTAGAGATCAGTTGTTAAATGAAAAAGAATCCTTGGCTAATAGCAGGTCAGACAAATCTAATCTTAGATCGTCTCGTAGTGCAGCTAAAAGAAGCTTGCAGAATAAGAAAGGTGAGAAAAAACGCATTTTAGATGTTACCAAGGGTCAAGAAGCTAAATATCAAGAAGTATTAAAAGAATCATTAAAGACAGCGGCTCAGATTAGAGGAAGAATATTCGAGTTTCTTGGTGGTGGTCAGTTAACTTTTGAGCAGGCCTATAAACTTGCTAAGAGTGCAGGTGATTTAACTGGTATGAGCCCCGCTTTGATTTTAGCGGTATTAGATAAAGAGTCGGCCTTAGGAAGAAATGTTGGGCGGTGTAGTTATAAAACATCTATGCATCCTCGGCGCGATATTCCAGTTTTCCTTGAGATAACTAAAGAGTTAGGAATTAATCCTGATTCAGTGATGGTTTCTTGTGCTATTAGTTATGATGGTGCTTATGGTGGGGCTATGGGACCGGCTCAATTTATCCCTTCAACCTGGAAGATGTATAAAAATAGAATTGCTAAAGTGACAGGCAACAACCCTCCTTCACCGTGGCGTAATATTGATGCTTTTGTGGGCACCTCTCTTTACTTAAAAGATGCTTATAGCTCTAGAGCTTGTGTTGCGTACAGCAAGGAGCTGCCTAATCAAACTAGAACTTTGCAGGAGCGGTGCGCAGCTGCTAAATACTATGCCGGTAGTCGTTGGCGACGTTATCGCTGGACCTATGGAGAGAGAGTGATTAAAAGGGCGCGTCAATTCGAGGCTGATATTAGGCAGATTTCTTCTTAGCTTTAGCTGCTTTACGAAAAGCTTTCACTATTGCATCGAAGTTACCATCCAAGACTTTTTCAATATTATGAATCTTCTTTCCAATTCTATGATCGGTAATGCGATCTTGAGGGAAGTTGTACGTTCTAATTTTTTCTGAGCGTTCACCAGAACCGATTTGTTCTTTTCGTAAGCCACTAATTTCAGCTTGTTTTTCTAATTGCTGTTGTTCATATAACTTAGCTCTCAAAACATCCATAGCTAACTCACGGTTTCTTTGTTGAGTTCTTTCAGCTTGAGAAGAGACAACAATGCCAGTTGGCTTGTGATGGATTCGAACAGCAGTTTCCACCTTATTAACATTCTGCCCACCTGGTCCAGAAGAACGAAAGAAGGAGATTTCTAGATCTTGGTTGTTGATAGTTACCTCTGTTGGCTCAACTTTAGGTAGGATAGCTACCGAAGCGGTAGAGGTATGAATCCGACCAGATTTTTCAGTTTCAGGAACTCTTTGAACTCTGTGAACACCAGATTCTTGTTTAAGTTCATCATAAACGTGTTCACCACTAATTTCAGCTACAAAGCTTTTATAGCCGTTATGGCTAGTTTGATTAGAGTCGAGAACACTAAAACGCCACTCTTTTTTGAGAGCGTAGCGT
The DNA here is from genome assembly GCA_964432405.1 of uncultured Candidatus Saccharibacteria bacterium. Taxonomy (GTDB): domain Bacteria; phylum Patescibacteriota; class Minisyncoccia; order UBA6257; family UBA11618; genus UBA11618. The sequence continues at coordinate 57,168 of CAYSNH010000001.1, read as the reverse complement.
TGATACATGCGAGCTAGGTCGCCAGCAAAAATAGCAGCTTCATCACCGCCGGTACCAGCCCTGATTTCTAAAATAGTTTTTTGTTTCTCAGACATTTATTTCTCTTCTTTCTTCTTCTTACGAGCAGCCTGCTTTACTTTTTTGCTACGAGGAGCGGTGGTTTTAGCTTTGGCTCGTCGTGCCTTAAACTTCTCCACCTTACCAACCGTATCTAAAAGTTTCTCCTTACCAGTATAAAAAGGATGGCAGTTATAACAAATTTCCACCTCTATTTCTGGCTTGGTTGATCCAGTAGTGAATTCATTACCGCAAGCACATTTAATCTTGGCTTCGGTAGTATATTTTGGATGAATTTCAGTTTTCATAATATGTTTAAAATATAGGAAAAAGTATATTTAGTCAATAAAAAAACCGGCCAATTTAAAGGATGTTAGCCGGGTAGATCTCATGACAGTATCTTCCAAATACTTTTGAGAGTTGTTTTTAGGAAGAAGGCCATGGCTTCGAAAGGGTAGGTCAGGATAGATTTCATGACCCGTTTACTGGTCTTCAAATACCACTTACCAACTTGAGGCCAGACGCCTGAGATGATGACTGATATTCCATAGACCATTAGCCAGAGAGCTGCAAGAGCAACAAGTAGATTGGTAAAGTCATTCATGACAATCTCCTTCTAATGAACTGGTTTATATTATAGTGAAATATATGACTTTTGTCAATAAAGTATGAGTAGGGGCTTTTTTATTGACAAACTTCTTTTAACCTATACAATGAAATTGTGAATTAGCTAGCACTAAATAACTGAAGTGAAGCATCTGCTTTTCTAGTTAGTGAAAAGGGGGTGTATTTTTTTCAGAGCTAGCAGTGACTGTATTTTGACAAAGAGACATCGCTAATATAAAACAAACAAAACAAACAAGAAAAACAAGAGTTTTCTAGTTGTTCCAATATTTCTTTGATTTAAGCGTTAAGGTTAGGCAACTAACCTTTTCATTTAAATCTATTTACTGAGGATTTGATCCTGGTCCAGGATGAACGCTGGCGGCGTGGATAAGGCATGCAAGTCGAACGAAATGATCTTCGGATCATTTAGTGGCGAACGAGTTAGTAACACCTTCGCATCTACCCCATACTTGGGAATAACTCGGGGAAACCCGGGCTAATACCCAATGGTCCCGCAAGGGTAAAGGTTGTCGCAAGACTTCCGGTATAGGAGGAGCTTAGGTCCTATCAGCTTGTTGGTGAGGTAATGGCTCACCAAGGCGACGACGGGTAGGGGGGCTGAGAGGCTGATCCCCAACGACGGCACTGAGACACGGGCCGTACACCCACGGGTGGCAGCAGTCGAGAATATTCCACAATGGGCGAAAGCCTGATGGAGCGACGCCGCGTGCAGGAAGAAACCCTTCGGGGCGTAAACTGCTTTTCCTAAGGAGAAAGATTATTTATAATTTGATATTACTTAGGGAATAAGGGGTAGCAAACTTCGTGCCAGCAGCTGCGGTAATACGAAGACCCCAAGCGTTATCCGGATTTATTGGGCGTAAAGCGCACGCAGACGGCCAAATGCGTCTGTTGTTAAATCTCAGGGCTCAACTCTGAGGCTGCAATGGATACGGTTTGGCTAGAGGATGCTAGAGGTTACTGGAACTCATGGTGTAGGGGTGAAATCCGTTGATATCATGGGGAACACCAAAGGCGAAGGCATGTAACTGGGGCATTCCTGACGTTCAGGTGCGAAAGCGTGGGGAGCGAAGAGGATTAGATACCCTCGTAGTCCACGCCGTAAATGATGTTCACTAGCTGTTTCGAGTATCGACCCTCGGAGTGGCGAAGCTAACGCGTTAAGTGAACCGCCTGGGAAGTACGGCCGCAAGGCTAAAACTCAAAGGAATAGACGGGGACTCGCACAAGCGGTGGATCATGTGGTTTAATTCGATGATAAACGAAGAACCTTACCAGGGCTTGAAATCTAGACGAATTATTTCCGAAAGGAAATAAGTCTTCGGACGGCTAGACAGGCGCTGCATGGTTGTCGTCAGCTCGTGGCGTGAGCTGTTCCCTTAAGTGGGGTAACGAGCGCAACCCTTATCCTGTGTTACAAGTGTCACAGGAAACTGCTCCCTAACGGGGGAGGAAGGTGGGGATGACGCCAAATCAGCATGGCCCTTTGATGCCCTGGGCTACACACATGATACAATGGTTAGTACAGAGGGTTGCCAAGCCGTAAGGTGGAGCTAATCCCAAAAAACTAACCTCAGTTCGGATTGAGGGCTGCAACTCGCCCTCATGAAGTTGGAATCGCTAGTAATCGTAGGTCAGCTATACTACGGTGAATACGTTCTCGAGTCTTGTACTCACCGCCCGTCATATCAAGGGAGCTGGTAGTACCTGAAGCCTTGCATTAGTGGGGTTAGGGTAAGATCGGTGACATGGATAAAGTCGTAACAAGGCACGTGTAGCGGAAGCTGTGCGTAGAACAATTAATTAAAAGAAGATACAAGGTTTTGATCGAGGAGCCTCAAGTCTCGATTTGTTGGGACAGCTAGAAAGTTTTTGTTATACTTGTAACTATATGGCACAAGTACTATTGGTAGAGGACGACCCTTTTTTGTCGACTCTTTTAAAAAATCGTCTTCAGAAAGAAGACTTAGATGTTTTATTAGCTAAAACTGGCTTAGAAGCGCTGGAGATATTAAAAAAATCTCAGCCGGATTTGGTTTTATTAGATCTTATTTTACCTGAAAAATCAGGCTTTGAGGTTTTAGAGGCTATGATCTCAAACCCTCAGTATGGCAAACCGCCAGTGATTATTATTTCTAATCTTGGTCAGGATCAAGACGTTGATCGAGCTAAGCAGTTAGGAGTGGTAGATTATTTTATTAAGGCTCAAACATCAATTGATGATCTAGTGCAGAAGATTAAAAATTATTTATCCACAGTGATAAAAAAATAAAATTGGTATAATGAAAAGTAACAAAAAGTCGAAATAAAAGTCGTTAAGTTTTTAATTGTTATGACACGAACAGGTTTTACTTTAATCGAATTGATTATCGTTATTGCTATCATTGCCATTTTGGCAACGACAGTTATCTTGGTGCTTAACCCAGCTGTTATTTTGGCTGAGGCTCGTGACTCTCAAAGAATTGCTGATTTAAGTCAGTTGAATTCTGCTTTGGGATTATACTTGGCAACTTCTGGAGGTGGTGTTTTAGGAGACGCTACTAAGTGTTACGTTCATGATGGTCCGGCTACAGCAAATGGTTGTCCGGGAGCTACAGGAGGCGCTCGTCATGGTAGTAAGCCAGCAGTTCAGTCAAGTGATCGTGCTGTTGGTGGGAGTGGTTGGATTCCGGTTGACTTTACAGCTATTTCAGGAGGATCTCCTTTAAGCGCTTTGCCAGTTGACCCAACTAAGAATGCTGACTTATTCTACAGTTATGCTGCTAGTGGCGTTCATTTTGAATTGAATGCTAATATGGAGAGTGATCGATATGGATCAGGCGGCAGTGATGATGTGGAAACAGGTGATGGTGGTGGCAATGCTGATATTTACGAAATTGGCAATGCTCCAGGCTTAGCTTTATAATCAATGAGTGCTTTATCTTAATCTCATTATCATAGGCTTTTTATGGGGAACGTCCGTCTTTGGCGGGCGTTTCTTTTTGTTGAAAAATAGAAAGCCTTTGTTAATGATATTGATTTTGGTTCAAATAACTGGCTTGGCTTATCTTTCTAGGAAGCAGTTTTTTCTTTGGCAAGAAAGTTCTATTAGTAAGTTTTTAATACCACCCTATAAAAGCTTGGATTATTTTATTTATTATGTTGGGGTTAGATTCTGGTTGCCTTATCTAATTTCTTTAATAATAGCTCTTTTGGTATTGTGGATTGCTTTGATATTTAATAAGAGAAAAGGAGGGAGATTTTTTCAAAAAGAAGAGCCTTATTTATTAGCTTTAGCTATTTTTGCAACCGGCCACCCAGGTTGGATCATTTATTTTCTTTTGGTTTTGTTTGTGGCTTTGATCTGGGGGATTGTTTCAAGCGTTCTTTTCAAAAAGATGGAGCGTATTTCATACTACTATCTTTGGTTGCCAGCTGGAGCAGCAACTCTTATTTTAGGTAAGTTATTAGCAGGTTCTGAGTGGTACTCAAAATTGCTTTTGTAGTAGAATAAAGAAGTGCTACAAATTCCCGAGAATAAATTAAAAGACCTCTTAATAAAAGACGGTATAGTTGACGAAAAAGCTTTTGATGAAGCTGCTCAAGATGCTGATAGAATGGGTCAGGGGGTGGCTGACATTTTAATTTCTAAAAATGTTATTACCGCAGATTATTATTCGAATTTAATTTCTGAATTTTTTGGGGTAGAGAAAGCTAGCTTGTTATCTAGAAAAATAGATGAAAAGATAGTGCGTCTTTTGTCAGAGAAAATAGCGAGAGAGAAAAGAGCGATTGTTTTTGGTCAATTAGAGGATGGTTCTTATCAGGTAGCGATGGATGATCCAAGCAACTTAGAGACGATTGAGTTTTTAACCAAGTATTTAAAGAGCAAGGTTAAGCCTTATTTAGCTTCTCGAGATGATCTGAATCGAGGGTTCTCTTATTATGGTCGTCAGTCAGCAGAGGAGTTCAAGAAGATTATTGAAGATAACATTAAGAATAGTTTGCGTTCTAAGGTTACTGGTATTAAGGAGGCGGCTTCTGATTTGCCGGTAGTAGCGATTGTTGACAATCTTGTATCTTATGCCATTTCTTCTCGAGCCTCTGATATTCATATTGAGATTTTAGAAGACGGAGTGCTTATTCGTTATCGGATTGATGGTATTTTACGTGAAATTATTAGAGTGCCGAAAAAAGTTCATCCTTCGATAGTGGCGCGGATAAAATTGTTAGCATCCTTAAAGCTAGATGAGCATATCAAACCTCAGGATGGTCGTTTTAGGCATACGGTAGGGAAAGATGTTATGGATGTTCGTGTGGCTGTTATGCCTACTTTTTATGGAGAGAAGGTTGAGATGAGACTTCTTTCCGCTACTGGAAGACCTTTGTCTTTGGAGGAACTTGGTTTCTTGGAGGATCATGCGACGGTAGTGAGGGAAAATGCTAAGAAAACATACGGCATGATGCTAGTTACCGGACCAACTGGAAGTGGTAAGACGACTACTTTGTATTCGGTTTTAAATATTCTTAATCGACCAGAAGTTAATATTGTGACGATTGAAGATCCGATTGAGTATAATATGAAATATATTAATCAGACTCAGATTAATCCAGCTGCTGGTATTAGTTTTTCTAGCGGTTTAAGAGAGATCGTTCGTCAGGATCCTAATATTATTATGGTTGGTGAGATTAGAGATCAGGAAACTGCTCAGATATCGGTTCAGGCGGCATTAACCGGTCACTTGGTGCTATCAAGCTTGCACACTAATGATGCTCCCACAGCCATTCCACGTTTAATTGATTTAGGGTTGCCGCCTTTTTTGGTAGCAGCTGTTTTGAATTTAATAGAAGCGCAGCGGTTGGTAAGGAGAATTTGTAATGATTGTATTATTTCATATAAACCAGACCCCTCGATTGCTAACGCTATTAATCGTCAGCTTTCTGATCTTAATATAGATATTAAATTTAATATGCCATCTCAACTATATAAAGGAGCGGGTTGTTTGGCTTGTGGTAATACTGGTTATAAGGGGAGATTAGGAATTTTTGAGATTTTAAATGTAACGGAGGATATTAGAAAAATAATTGTTGATCCAGATTTTACCCTGAATGGATTAAGGGCGGCAGCTCGTAAAGCAGGTATGACTACTATGTTCGAAGATGGTTTGAAAAAAGTGGAGCGAGGATTAACAACTATCGAGGAGGTTTTAAGAGTTATTCGTGAATAAAAATTATGCGATTTCATTATGTTGCGACACAAGCCAATGGCCGAATAGTTGAAAGTGATGTTGAGGCACGTACTAGTGACGAGGTTTTAGCTTTTTTGTCAGCTAAAGGTTTCAGCCCCATTTCTATTACTCGGGTAAAAAAGAAAGGACTTGCTTCAAAGCAGTTTTATATTGGCAAGGCTATTAATGCGACTGATAAGATTTTTTTAGCTAAGCACCTGGCTTTAATGTTAAGGGTAGGAACCGACTTATTTAGAGCTTTAGACATCCTTATTACAGACACCGAAAAAGATTCTTTAAAATCCTTTTTAAAAGAGGTTAGAGTCACTTTAGAAAGAGGGCAATCTTTTTACGTGACGTTTGCTCGTTACCCAAAATACTTTTCCTCTGTTTTTGTTAACTTGGTTAAGGCTGGTGAGGCTTCGGGTAGTTTGGATACTACTTTTGATAATTTGAGCAGGATGTTGGCCAAGCAAGAGGATTTAAAGAGAAAAATTAGAGCAGCTTTAATCTATCCCTTTTTATTGCTAATAGGATCTTTCTTGATCATGATCTTTTTGATAACTTTCGCTCTACCTAAGATAGCAGAGGTTTTTATGCAAGGTGGTTTAGAGATACCAACTTTCTCCAAAGTAGTTTTTACAGTCGGCCTATTTTTGGCTGATTATGTCTGGATTATTTTCGGAGGCTTTGCTTTTTTGGTTATTCTTCTTTGGTACTATTTTGGTAAGACGGTGGCTGGTAAGCGTAGTTTGATGAGGATTTTAGGAGTGATACCAGTTATTGGTCAGGTGATTGATAAGATTGCTATTCAGCGTTTTTCAGGAACTCTAGCTTCTTTGTTAAAGGCGGGCGTGCCTATCGTTAATGCTTTAGAGATAACAGCTACCGCTATTAATCATCAAAAAATGTCAGCTGCTTTAAGGAGGATTGCTCAAGAAGGCTTGTCTAGAGGTGTTTCGATTGGGGATGCTTTTAAGAAGGAGACTGTTTTTCCAGCATCAGTAACTAGCTTGATTACTATTTCTGAGCAATCAGGTCGTTTAGATGATGTGTTGACTACCCTGTCAACTTTTTATGATTCAGAAATAGAATCGGCCATTAAGGTCATGGTTGCCTTTATTGAGCCAGCTTTATTGATACTTATTGGTTTGGTAGTGGCGATGATTGCATTATCAATTATCGTGCCAGTTTATCAGCTGGTGGGTCAGTTTTAGTTATGAGAAGAGGATTCACATTTTTAGAATTAATGATTGTTATAGCTATCATTGCTGTTATAAGTGGTTTTGTATGGATGGGCTTACTGGGCCTCGGTCATTCACAAGAATTGAGAAATGCAGTGTTGGTAGCTGTTGCTACCTTGAGAGATGCTCAACAGCGATCAGTTGTTCAGCAAGAGGGTTATTATTGGGGAGTACAGTTTGAGAATGTTGAGGGGCGAGATAAATTTACTCTTTTTAGAACTACCACTAAATCAGCTGATAGCATAGAGGATGTTAATTTAACAGTTATGAAGCCAGCGATTGAGTTGATTGATCCAGCTGATAATAGCTCTTCTACGTTAGTTTTTGATCAGATTAGTGGGGATTTGATTGATTGTCCTGCTGGAGGGTTTGAGGAGATTAAAATTAGCATAGTTGATAAAGATGATGAGTCGCAAATCAAAATTTTTTGCAATGGTCGAGTGGAATTTCAAAAATAAATCAGGTCAGTCATTGATAGAGGTTTTGATAGCAATGGCCATTGGTACCATTACTATCCTGGCGGCTGTAACGGTTCTAACTTTAATGTTGAGAGTTGGAGAACAGGACGCTTTTTTTCAGACGGCAACTTTTTTAGAACAAGAGTTAGTTGATAATTTGCTGGTTACCGTTGAGAGAGATTGGCAAGAGGTGGCGGGGACTGTTAGTGGTAAAAAGTATTATTTGGCCACAACAACAGATGAGGGTGTTTTTGAAATAAAAGAAGAGGAAGATGGAAAAATAGTTAACATTGATAATAAAGACTATATTTATTATATAGAGCTTGATCCGGTTAAGAGGGATAGTAATGGAGCTATATCTGGTTCAGGATCTAATGACCCTTCTACCAAAAAAGTTAAGGTAACGGTTACATGGAAATTTCAGGGAGATGATGAGATTTCAGTAATAAATAAATATGTTACTCGCAGCAAGAATAAGGTTTTTCGTCAGACTAATTGGAGCGGTGGACCAACTGGGACTGATGAGGTTGTGAGTGATGTGACAAATAAATTTTTTGAGTCTTCAGGATTGGATTTTGTTTTTCAGCCTGGTTTATTAAAAGTTGAAGGAATAGAATGAAAAAGATAATTTTAATAATTTTAATAGGAGCTTTCTTAACTGGCGTTATTTCAGCTCATTCATTAGGTAATCATAATATTGATACCAAAAATGAGGGTTTTTATTGGGCTTGGAATGATTTAATAGGTTGGATTAATTTTCATGATAATGACACGGTGGAGGTAAGAGGTGATGAGTTGAGAGGGTGGTTTAACTCTCAGGTAGGAGAGGTTGTTTTGAATTGTGCGACAACACCTATTGGTGATATTTGTGATGATAGTAATGATAATTTTGGAGTGAAAAATAGTCAGGGAGTTCTTAGTGGTTGGGCTTGGAATGACACGATAGGTTGGATTAGTTTTGATTGTGAGGATATTGATGCTTGTGGGGTATCAGATTATGGAGTTTCTATTGAGCCAGTAGGTGATGGGGAAAATAGTTTTTTTAAGGGTTGGGCATGGAGTGAGATTATTGGCTGGATTAGCTTTCATTGTGAAAATGATCATGATCCGGATGTGGCTGGAGTGCAGGAGTTTTGTAATTTTTCTAAATATAAAATACAAACTAGTGCTGGATCGCAAAGTAGTGATGGTAGTTTAACTTCTAATGTGATTGATACAGGAGTGGTAAATCCACGTTATAACTACATTCTTTGGCAAGGTGATGTTGTGACAGGTACGGATGTTTATGTTCAGACAGCAACTGCTGCTGTTAATACTGGACCGTGGAATTTTAATGATCTAAATTTGTCTACATCTGGTCAGCAAATTAGAATTCCAGATGATCAGCAAGAAAAAAGATATATAAAATATAAAATTAGTCTTAGTAGTGACAATTGGCTAGAAGATACACCTATTATTCGTGATATAATTATTAATTGGAGCCCATGAATAAAAAAGGCGTAGCTGTTTTGCCAACTATCCTAGTTATGGGGGTGATTATTATAGGTTTAGTCTTAACAGGTATTTTGGTAGTTCGGCTTATTAATCAATCGACTTATGGAATTCGTTTGGCAGCTGAGACAGGTGCGGCGGCTCAAGCAGCGGTAGATGATGCTCATCTTCGTTTATTACGAGATGAGTTGGAGGTAGATAAGGAGTGTCCGGGATTCAAGAGTGATGAGAATTATAGCTTTGAGGCTATTGGTCGAGCTAGTGTTGACGTCTTTGTTTGCAAGGTTACTTGTGGCTTAGGAGTTTGTCAGTATGAAGTTAGGGCTGATGCTAAAGCGGTATTTGTTAAGCGTCGTCTTAAAGCTATCTTAGATGTTAATCCTTTGACGAAGCAGGTTGAGATTAGTTCAATTAAATTAGAGGAATTTTAAAATGAAATTTAATTTTAAAAATAAAAAAATAAATCGTTGGCTTAGATTTTTGAATCCGCCGCCTAGGATTAATGGTTTAGAAATAACTGATTCTAAATTACGTTACGTGATGATGAATGATGGAAAGGTTAAACATCTTTCTTATCGTTTGCCAGGGGGAGTGGTTGAGGGTGGAAGAGTTCAAGATAAGGCAAAATTTACCAGCGCTCTTATAGAATTTCATAAGCAGATTACTCGTCTTAGTAAGCCGATTAACGTCATAGTTTCTATTTCTGCATCTAATGTTTATACGCAGATTTTTAATCTGCCTTATGTAGCTAAGCAAAAGTTAGAAGAGGCAGCTCAATTAAATTTGCAAATGATATCACCAATTGATATTAGATCCGCTTATTCTGATTGGGAGATGGTGGGAGAGACTAAGGGTAGGCAGACCAAGATGGAGTTGATGGGGGCTTTTGTTAGTTCTCAAATTATAAATGACTTGATGGCGAGTTTGGAAGAGGCTGGTTTTATAGTGGTGGCTATTGAATCGGTGCCGCTATCTCTAGCTCGAATTATGAGAGAGTTGTCAGATAAAGACATTACAGAACCTCACCTAATGTTTAGTCTTTCTATGGATGGATTAGACTTTTTTGTCCTAAGAAATGGCAAGCTGTATTTTAATTATTTTGTTTCATGGAAAACCTTGCAGTCTGAAGGAGGTGGAAGTTTGAGTGTGATGGCAGTGAAGAAATTGGTAGTAGGAGAGCTAAGAAGAATTCTTAACTTTTATACTGGTCGTTGGGGTGGAGTGATAAAGGACTTGTTAGTAGTTAGTTCGGTTTCTAATAAAGAGGTGGTAACAGCTATTGAAGAAAATTTTGATTTGAAGATTCAAAAGTTGGTATTGCCGGTCTATCCCAATCTCTCACCAGCCTGGTTAGTGGCTCTAGGAGCAGCGCTACGAGGTCAATTAGTTCGATCTGAAGATATCTTCATTAGCTTGACTAAAGTGGGAACAGAGGAGAAATTTGAACAAAGTAGAATAATTTCTTTTGTTGGTTTTTGGCGGAATATTGTGGTGACGGTTTTGGCGAGCATTTTAGTTATTTTTGGAGTCTTTGATTTATTTGTGGTTAGTTCTTTAAATAAAGCAGAGCAACAGTTGGGAGTTGCTCCAAAAGGATTAGAAGTGAGTGATATTGAGCAGTTAGAAAATCAAGCAAAGGAATTCAATGCTTTAGTTGATAAATTAGCATTGGCAAAAGACCAGAGCCCAAGGTGGATTCCCTTTTTTGGTATCTTGAGAAATCTAGCAGGTAGTCAGATCATGCTAACGCAAATTAGATTCTCTACAGAAGACAAGTCGATCTCTCTTAGTGGTCGAGCTGGTAGTGAGCGATCGGTAATTAATTTCAAAAACATTTTAGTGAGACAGGATAATTTTGAAGATGTATCGCTGCCCTTAACCAACATTAAAGTTGATAATAGTGGTCGCGCTAACTTTAACGTTGGCTTTAAGTTAAAGAAGTGGCCGTTATAGTTCTTGAGCGGCTTGAGAAAATACCTCTTCGAGGATCTTTTTATGAGTAGCTGATATTTTTTTAAGCACCATCTCTTCCGCTTTGACGCGGACTTTTTCTTTTGGATTCCTTACCCCAATGCGAAGACGCCAAAAATCTTTAGTTTTGAGATGATTGATGATATCGATAACTCCTTTGTGGCCAGCAGCATTTCTACCAAAAGAAAATTTATATTTACCTAAATGAATATCAGAATCATCGTGAACGATGAGAATGTTTTTTGGTTTGAGGTTTTTATTTTTCATAGCCTCTTTAACAAATTTTCCAGAGTGATTCATAAAAACATCAGACTGAATACCTTCTCCTAATTTGTCGATCATCATGTGACCAACGTTGTGATATGTTTGGTCATATTTTTTATCAGGATTACCAAGGCTAATAATTAATTTAATGTCTTCTTGTTTCATACTTTGAGTATATAACTTGAATTTGCTTAGGGGAATAGTAGAATTAAGGATAATGCGTAGTTTTCTTTTTAATATCTGGGAGGTTCTAGAGGTTGTTTTGATTGCAGCGGTAACGGTTTTTTTAATCCGTGCCTTTATCGTGCAGCCTTTTTTGGTGAGTGGTAGAAGTATGTTCTCGAGCTTTGTTGACGCAGACTATGTTTTAGTTGATGAATTATCATATCGTTTTAAAAATCCAGAACGAGGAGATGTAATTGTTTTTCGTTATCCTTTGAATCCTAAACTTTTTTATATAAAAAGAGTGATTGGTATACCAGGTGATCATGTGGTGGTTAAAAATGGCGAAGTTTTTGTAAATGAGTTAAAAATAAAAGAAGACTATCTAGACCCAGGCGTTACCTCAATGGGTAGAGTTGATGAGTATGTTGGCGAGGGTGAGTTGATGGCTTTTGGTGACAATCGACCACATAGTTATGACTCGAGAAGCTTCGGACCTTTTCCATTTGATAACATAATTGGTGTAGTTAGGGTAAGATTGTTACCAATGGTTAGGGCTCAAATTATTGAGCGACCTACATATTAAAATGCCTAAAGATAAAAAAACAACTAAAAAGGTGGCTGGCAGTAAGTCAAAAAAGAAGAGTTATCAAAGCGTTAAAGGGATGCACGACATCTTGCCAAAGGATCAGCTTTATTGGGACAAGATTCGTACAGAGACTAAAAGCTTAGCTGATTATTATGGCTTTGGTCGGATGGATACTCCGCTTGTGGAGCAGGCGGACTTATTTGAGAAGGGTGTGGGTGAAGCGACTGATATTGTTGAGAAGCAGATGTTTGTTTTAAAGGGTGGAAAGGATAAGTTAGTGTTGCGTCCTGAAGGAACGGCTTCCATAGTGAGAGCTTATTTAGAGCACGGACTTAGTCATCAGCCTCAGCCGGTTAAGTTATATTATATAGGGCCGATGTTTCGCAAGGAGAGGCCTCAAGAGGGTCGTTTTCGTCAGTTTTATCAGGCAGGATTTGAAATTATTGGTGATGGTAGTGATCCTATACACGATGCTCAGATTATCTTGAGTTGCTATCGTCTTTTAGAATCTTTAAAGATTAAAAATATCGATGTTCAGATTAATACTATTGGTTGCAAGTCTTGTCGGCCTGATTATCGACGTCGATTGGTTGATTATTATAAAAAGAAGAAGGTTTGTAAGGATTGTGAACGACGATTAAAAGATAGCCCATTAAGAATTTTGGATTGCAAGGAGGCTAAGTGTCAGGAGTTTAAGAAAGATGCGCCGATTATTTTAGATCATCTATGTTCAATTTGTAAAAGTCAGTTTAAGGGAGTCTTAGAATATCTTGAGGAGATTGGTTTGCCTTATAGCTTAAACAATCATTTGGTTCGAGGTCTAGACTACTACAACCAAACCGTTTTCGAAATCTTTACAGAAAATTTTGATGGAGCTTTGGCTAGTGGTGGTCGTTATGATTATTTAGCTAAGATATTAGGAGGTAAGGATGTTCCAGCGGTTGGAGCGGCAATTGGCTTAGACAGAGTAGTTCACATTATGAAAAAGACTGAGGTTAAATTACCACTTAAACAAAGGCCTAAGGTGTTTTTTGTTCACGTGGGTAGTTTGGCTAAAAAGAAAAGCTTGAATTTGATAGAAGAGTTAAAAAAGGCTGGTATCAGAATTGGTGAGGCTTTGAGCAAGGGTTCTTTGAAGGCTCAGTTGAGACAGGCTGATAAGGATGGGGCGAGCTTAGCTTTGATCTTTGGTCAAAAAGAAGCTTTTGAAAAATCTATTATTATTCGTGATTTAGCTACAGGCTCTCAGGAATCTGTTTTGTTGGATAGGTTTATTAAAGAGGTAAAGAAGAAGCTTAAATAAATGGAGTGCTTGTTTTGTAAAATGGTTAATAAAGAGATGGCGGCTGATTTGGTTTATGAAAATGATGAGGTGGTGGGTATTTTGGATATTCATCCAGTGGCCCCTGGTCATACGATGATCTTGCCAAAATTTCACGCCGAGAATATTCTTGATTTGCCAAAAGATAAGATTGAAGCGGTTTTTGTTGCCGTGCAAGAGATGACTGATAAGCTAAAAGACCTCTTCCATCCTGAAGGCTTTACTATCGGCATTAATCATGGTAAGGTTAGTGGCCAAGCCGTTGATCATTTGCATATTCACATCATTCCTCGTTTTAATGGAGATGGTGGAAAATCAATTCATTCGGTGGTTGATAACTCACCGGAATCATTGGCTGATATAAAAGAAAAATTTAAATAATAAATCATGGTTGAAATTAGAAAAAAAGAAGGTGAATCACCTACCTCTCATCTACATCGCTTCTTAAAGAAGATAAGACAGAGTGGTGTTTTAAAGGAGGCTCGAAAAAGAAAATTTAAGATTCGAAATGTTAATAAGAGACAGAGACGTTTGTCTGCTTTGAATCGTGAGGAAAAGAAAAAAGAATTTCAACGTAATAAGAAGTTAGGTATTTTTTAAATGAATTTAAAAGAACAGATTAGCGAAGATGTGAAGAGTGCTTTAAAGGCCGGCGACAGCTTTACCGCCGGCGTTTTACGTATGGTAGTGGCCGCCTTACAAAACAAATCTATCGATAAGAGGGGTAAGGGAGAGAAGGAAGAGCTAACTCAAGAAGAGATTTTAGAGATATTAGCTAGAGAGGCGAAAAAAAGAAAAGAAGCTATAGAATTATATAATCAAGGAGATCGTCAGGAGCTGGCTGAAAATGAAAAAAAGGAACTTGTTATTATCGAAAAGTACCTACCGCAACAAATGAGTAAGGAGGAGGTGGTGGCGATAGTGACTTCTATTATTGAAAAAAATAAACCAGAAAATTTTGGTGAAGCGATGAAGTTAGTTATGGCGGAATTGAAGGGAAAGGCGGATGGTAAGATGGTAGCCGAAGTGATTAAAGAGCAGCTTGGTTAGATTTTTGCCAGCACAATGTATATAATGAACAGCAGTTGTTATGCGTAAACTTGTTATATCTTTAGATGAAAAATTTCTTAAAGAAGCTGATCAAGTTAAGAAGATTTTAAATAAATTAGACAAGCTTCTTTCTTTAAAGAAAAAATATGTGGAGGTCTATTTATTAAAGGATGATTTTAATGTCCATTCCTTTGAAGCGCCTAAAGATTTTCCTCGGCCGGATATAAAACCTTATGAAAGTTTGGGGGAGATTTATTTATGTCCTGATTATATTAAGAAGAAAAAACAGGATCTAGCCCTTATGTTAGTGCATGGAATGCTGCATTTGCTAGGTTATGATCACAAGAAAAAAGGTGATAGAATAAAAATGGAAAAAAAAGAAGAAGAGTTATTGAATGAATTAAAAAAGTAGAATGTCTCAAAATCACATTGTTGGCTTAGATATCGGTTCTTCAACTATTAAGGCGGCGGTAGCTGAAGTTAAAAAAGATGGCAAGCTTTCGTTGCATAAAATTTTAAAAATGCCTTCGCGGGGGATAAGAAAAGGAGTGGTTGATGAACTGCCAGAGGTTACCAGTGCCGTTAATCAGGTTCTAAGCGAGGTTAGAAAAGATTACCCCGGGGCACATAAGAATATTTTTTTAAATACAGGCAGTGCTCAAGTTAGAGTTCAACCGTCACGAGGTATAGTGGCCGTTTCCCGAGCCGATTATGAGGTCTGTCAAGATGATATTGATCGGGTGACTCAAGCTTCTCAGGCAGTTAAACTACCACCAAATAGAATGATTATTCATTCCATTACCCGAGAATTTATCGTTGATGGTGTGGGAGATATTAGAGATCCATTAGGAATGATTGGTAATAGATTGGAGGCTAATGTTTTGCTTGTTGATGCTTTTTCACCTTCGATAAAAAATCTTTCTAAATGTTTAGAAACTAATGGAGCGGGTATTTCTGGTTTGATTTTTGGCCCTTTGGCTAGTGGCCGGAGCGTTTTGTCAAAAAATCAACGAGATTTAGGTGTGGCTTTGGTAGATATTGGTTTTGGTACCACTAGTCTGAGCGTTTATGAAGAGGGTAAGTTAATTTATGCCACTATTTTTCCTTTTGGTGCTGGCAACATAACCAATGATCTTGCTATCGGTCTGAAGGCTTCTATTGAAGCGGCAGAGGCGATCAAGTTTTCTTTTGGTGCTGCGGTAGCTAAAGACATTCCAGCTCGAGAGACGATTGATTTAAAGAAGGTTGATCCGAGAGCAAAAGGAATGCCAACACGAAGATTTGTGGCAGAGATTATTGAGATGAGATTAGCTGAAATATTTGAGCATGTTAATAAAGAATTAAATAAAATTGATAAGGCTGGTAAGTTGCCGGCAGGAATTGTTTTAGCCGGTAGTGGTGCCAAGATGCCGGGTTTAGTGGATTTAGCTAAGAGAGAGTTGCGTCTGCCAGCTCAAGTAGGCATTCCAGATGTTTCTAATATGGAGGTGGCTAGTGGTGAGTTAGCATTACAGATTGAGGATCCAGAATTTGCTTGTTGCCTGGGCTTGTTAATGTGGGGCGGGGAGCAACCACGATCTTCTCACAAGGGAACAAGTAATTTTAAAGGATTAACTAAAAAGTTAATTAATTACTTCATGCCATAAGCTCTCTTTTTTCTAGGGGGATGTTTTTTTCTAGAGGAGGTTTTTTTCAGCACCTCTTTTTTAATATCTTAAAAATAAGGAGATGATGTAATGGACAATTGGGTGATAATAGACTATTTTATTAATTAACTAACGTGGTATGCCTGTAAAAAAATCTAGTCAAAAAAAGACTCCAAAAACAACAGTTAAAAAAACTCGTTCTTTGAGTAGTAATTCTAATAGAGCTCAGATAAAAGTGATTGGTATTGGTGGGGGTGGTGGTAATGCTATTTCTAGAATGAAAGACGATTTTATTAGAGGAATTGAGTTTATTGCTATTAATACAGACGCTCAAGATTTAGATTACTGTAATGCTCATAAAAAGATTTGTATTGGTAAGACTGCTACTCGAGGCTTAGGAACGGGTATGAATCCTGACCTAGGTAGGAAGGCAGCTGAGGAGAGTAAGACGGAAATCGCAGAAGCTCTTCAGGGAGCTGATTTAATCTTCATTACCGCCGGTTTAGGTGGCGGTACTGGTTCTGGAGCTTCGCCTTTAGTGGCAGAAATAGCTCGAGAGGTAGGAGCTTTAACGGTGGCGGTAGTTACTCGACCCTTCACTTTTGAAGGAGGGCAGAGAACTAAAATAGCTAATGAGGCTTTGGCCAAAATAAAAGATAAGGTGGATACAAATATAGTAGTGCCTAATGATAAGATTTTTGAGATGATTAGTAAGGACACATCTATTAATAAGGCTTTTGAGGCGATTGATGATGTGTTGAGAGGTAGTGTGCAGGGAATTGCTGAGCTGATTGCTATGCCAGGTATCATTAACGTTGATTTTGCTGATGTGAGAGCGGTGATGAAGAATTCTGGTGCGGCTTTGGTGGGAATGGGTATTGCTTCGGGTAAGGAGAGGGGCTTGAATGCGGTCAATCAAGTTCTTAACTTTCCCTTGATAGATATCTCAATTGATGGAGCTAAAGGCATATTATTTGGTATTTCTGGTGGGCGAGACGTAACTATGGCTGAAATTAATGATGTTGCTAAAAATATTGTTGAAAATGTTGATGCAACGGCTAAAGTTATTTTTGGCGCCTATCATAATAGAAAAATACCTAAAGGTAAGATAAAAGTAACTTTGATAGCTACTAATTTCGAGGCTCGACCTCCTTCATCAACTAAATCAGAATCAGAAATGACAACAGGAAAAAACCTATTTGAAGAGATGGATAAAGAGATGGTAGATACCCCTTTGAAATCGGTAAGATCTAATAATGGTTATGTTCGGCCAGTGGAAGTATCTGATAAGGTTGATGATAATAAAAGTGATGAAAAAGACTTATTTGTTTCTGAAAAAAACAAGAAAGAAAAGAAAAAATCATCAGAGATGTGGGATATCCCAGCTTTTTTGAGAAAGAAAAAAGACAAATAATCAGAGTAGTTTCCCGACCTGGTTTTATAAAAATCTTGTCAATATAATTTTTGTTTAAATAGAATAGTATCTACAACGGCTTATCCACAGGCCGTATTTTTTTGTGGAGTTAGAATAAAAGTACTTTTAGTCGTTTCAACCTCTTTTTAAGAGAATAAATAAATTAAAAATATCTAAAAAAATGATGACGCCTAAGTCTGCCGCTGCTGAAAAAACCGATGCTCAAGTCGCTCAATCGGAGTTTAAATATATTAAAAAAAGAGATGGGAGATTGGTGCCGTTTGATCAGAATAGAATAGTTATGGCGGTTCTTAGTGCGATGAGTGTTCATCATGAGGGTGATGAAGCGGATGCTAGAAAGGTTGCTGGAGCGGTAGTTGCTGCATTAACTAATAATTATGGGGATGAGCTAGACTTTACACCAGGCATTGAACATATTCAGGACTTGGTAGAAGAAAGCCTTATCTTAATGGATTTTCCGAAGACGGCTAAGGAGTATATTATCTACCGTAACGAACGGTCTAAGGTAAGGGAGGTTAAGGAAGATATCCCAGAGCATGTTAAAAAGTTAGCGCTTGAGAGTAAGAAGTATTTCCGCACTCCTTTGTGTGAGTTTATATATTACAGAACCTATTCTCGTTGGATTGATGGTGAGGGTAGGAGAGAAACCTGGATAGAGACTATCGATCGTTTTATGAAATATATGTCTGATAAGTTAGGTAGCAACTTGTCAGATGAAGAATACGCTGAGCTAAGAGAGGCTATTCTTAAGCAGGAGATAATGCCATCAATGAGATTGTTGTGGTCGGCAGGTAGAGCGGTAGAGAAGACTAATGTTTGTGCTTATAACTGTTCTTTTATTGCTCCTCGAACTCTTAAGGATTTGGCTGAGATTATGTACATCTCTATGTGTGGTACGGGTGTAGGTTTTTCTGTTGAGCAGCAAACTGTTCACGCTTTGCCTCAGATCAAGCGACAAACTGATCGTAAGCTACCTACCCACATCGTTGCTGATAGCAAGGAAGGATGGGCAGATGCTTTTTATCTTGGATTGCAGACTTGGTTTAATGGTGAGGATATTGATTTTGATTTTAGCCAGGTTAGGCCAGAAGGTAGTCGATTGCACACTATGGGTGGTCGAAGTTCGGGGCCGCAGCCATTGATTGAGTTATTAGAATTTGCTCGACGGAAGATTATGGCTCGTCAAGGTAGTCGTCTTAGCAGTCTTGATGTGCATGATGTTATTTGTAAAACAGGAGAAGTAGTAGTAATGGGAGGCGTGAGAAGAAGTGCTATGATCTCTCTTTCCGATTTGAATGATCTAGAGATGATGAATTCTAAGAAGGGTCAGTTCTATCTTTCTGAGCCACAGCGTAGTATGGCTAATAACTCAGCTATTTATAATAGCAAGCCTAATTGTGAGGAGTTTATAACTGAATGGCTATCATTGGCTAAGAGTGGCTCTGGAGAAAGAGGAATTTTTAATAGAGGCGGGGTTGCTGACCAATTACCAGATCGTCGTTGGAAGGTTTTTGCTAAGGACTATGATACTTGTGGCACTAATCCTTGTGGAGAGATTATTTTAAAATCTAAACAGTTTTGTAATCTATCAGAAGCGGTTATGAGAGTTGAGGATACGGAAGATTCTTTAATGAGAAAGATACGATTAGCAACTATTTTAGGCACATTTCAGTCAACTTTAACCGATTTTCCTTATCTTTCTAAGGATTGGCAAAAAAATTGCGAAGAGGAGAGATTATTAGGCGTATCTTTAACTGGTCAATGGGATTCCCCATTGTCACAGGATGGTAATTTATTGGGTCGATTGAGAGAGGAGGCTTTAAAAACAAATGAGAAATATGCTCGACGTTTTGGTGTTAATACCTCAACTTGCGTTACTTGCGTTAAACCTTCGGGAACGGTTTCTCAATTGGTAGATGCTTCTTCAGGAATGCACGCGCGTCATTCCAAATATTATATTCGACGAGTTCGTATTTCAGCTACCGATTCATTATTTAATATGCTGAAAGATCAGAAAATACCTTATTTCCCAGAAGTTGGTCAGGTTAAGGGCTCAGCCACTACTTATGTCTTAGAATTTCCAGTAGCAGCGCCAGAGGGGGCTGTGGTGAGTGAGGACTTATCAGCCCTTGATCAATTGAGTCATTGGAAAACGGTAAAGACTAATTATACAGAACATAATCCATCGGTAACCGTGTCGGTTGCTAATGATGAGTGGCTTAAGGTTGCTAACTGGATTTATGAAAACTGGGACATTACCGGAGGCCTCTCTTTCTTGCCTAGAAATGACCATGTTTATGCTCTAGCTCCTTATGAAGCTATTACCAAAGAAGAGTATGAGGAAAGAGTGGGTAAGTTCCCTAAGGTAGATTTCTCGCAGATTCTTTTATATGAAAAAGAAGATGAGACTGAGGGAGCTAAGACTTTGGCTTGTGTGGCCGGACTTTGTGATATTTAATATCAAACTACGTAATCAATAGAAAAACAGCTCTCAGAGCTGTTTTTTGATGAATGAGCGGGTGTCAGCAATGTCATCACCTTGCTAATCAGAGAGGAGTGACTTAAAGATCCAGCGCAAACTCTTTATATCGTCCACTAGACTATTCATTTCTGGAATAGAAGCCCCAAAGCTTTCAGAGATGTTGGCTAAACTACCTTCTCGCAAGTCATTCTCTACAAGATCTAATTGCATTGGCTCGCTAGATATTAGTTGCAGCTCTTTGATTCGTAGGACGATAAGCTCGATAGTTTCTTGAATTAGTGATTTAAGAACTCGTTTGAGAGCGGATGAAGCGAGTGGCTTATGAGGGATAAGACGGTTTTCTTTTTGAAGGGTAAGGATGCCATAGACAACGTCTTTGACGTAGGTGGAGAGGGAGAAGAGGCCGTCTTTTCTAATAGTTTCTGTTGGGGTGTCGGCTATTCTGCGAAGAAGGGCAAGGATAGGATCTTCAGTGCCATCAACTTCTTCGATGATAGCTGCTTCTTCAGCAGTAGAAGGTTGAGTGTTAGAGCCGTATGTTTCAATGATTATACGATAGTTGTCTAGTTGAATATTATATTGATCAGCATAAGTTAGGCGGAAGCAGTAGGCGTCATCTTCAGAGGCCGAGTCATTAATAAGAGAGAAGTTCCAGAGAGCGACGTGATTGATAGGTATATCAAATGGATTAGAAAAATCATTAGATTCTGAATATATCTGATAAACCGTTGGGTAGCTGCCATAAGCTAGGTCGCCATTTCTGGTAATGGTAGTTTTGTCTCCAGGTATATCATCATAAAATCTGATAGGGGTAGCGATTGAGGATGGAGTATCTGGATTTGATGTAACATCTCGGTAGATTTCGCCATTGAATCCAGCATCACAAGACCCCACTCTTTTAGCTACTTGAAGCTTGAGGGCGGCTTTATTTTTCTCAACCATTTTTTTCTCATTAACGTAAACTAGCACTCCAAGGCGGAAAGGATTGTTTTGAGCAGGAAGTTTGAAGGCGTTATTTTGATTAGCTAGAGGGGAGCCGGGACTGGCTTCGTCTGAATTATTAAAACCTCGATAAACAACTTGATTAAGAGAGTAGCCTAATTGACCACCTTCACCAGGTAAAAAGGCTCCGCCGCCGCCTCCACCACCTCCGCCGGTAGCACCATAGGCTATTTGATTAGTTAAAGAAAAGTCAGGTCCATTAAAAAGTACTAAGGAGGTAATGAATGTGGTCATTACCAAAAATCCAATCATTGTATGACCCTTTCTTTTACGTTCTTCGAATTTACGTCTCATTATTTTGTTTATCAACAAGCCATTTATGAATATGGCCTGCTTTGATAATTATAACAGTAATGTTAAAGATGGTTATAGTAATGAGGGTGTTGATAAGATTGGGCCGAATTTTAATTAATTGAAGGAATAAGGTTGATAATATTAATACCGAGATTGATAAAGTTATTGATAAAATTATTTTCTCTAATAAAGTTAATTTTTTAAATGCAAAGTTAACTATAATAAGGCCGGGAATAAAGAAGATATATATTGTTCCTAAAATAGTGAAAAAAAACATATTAATATTTCCAGATATGATGATTTATTTTTATTAATGGCAGATCGAGGGTTTTTAATAGGTTGCTAGAACCTCTTTCTCCTACATATATATAGAGTGGCTTTGAAAGGGGTTTATATTTATTTGTATCAGCTAAAATAATAGGATTTTTGGTCATGCTTTTTACAACAGGAAGATAACGGCGGTCGTTAATTAAAATGACTGCTTCTTCTTCTATTTTTTGTAAGGTCTTTAATTCTTCAATTTCTGAGGTGGTGGTGATTAATGGCTCAGCGACCCAAGACTGAAAGATAACTAGAGAGGAGAGGCTGATAAAAATGACTATTAGAATTAATCTACCTGTTATGCCATGCCAGAGCTTGATAACAAGTTCAGCAACAAGAGGGGCGGCAAGTATGATGAGAGCTAGGTCTAAGAAGATAATAAATCGACTGTGAAAGTATAGGACTGGTAGGGAGAGAGCAAGGGCGCTGAGAAAAAAAGCCAAGGGATAAGCATTTCTTTCTTTTATAACTCTTATTAATCCTAAGGCCGCAAAAGATAGATAGGCGAGGGCGAGTTTTTTATAGATTTCAAAATTAATAAAACTACCAGTCAACTCAGCATTATCTGCTAAATCTTTTTGGGAGGAGTTGTGGATGTAGTCGGAGATAAGGCCAGTGGTCTCTTGATAATTAGTCGCCAGGGTTAATAGCAAGATGCCAAGGGCACTAAGAGACAGGTATTTTCTGTCACCACCTATAATCAAACTGATGATGATGGCAGTTATTAAAAATAAAAGAGCAGCGGGATGAATGATTCCAATTATTCCAGCCAAAGGAATAACTAGCCAGGATTTTTTATTGAGTAAGTATAGGGTGGATAGGGTTAGAGCTATAGCTAGCATTAATTTCCAGTAGAAGGCCCAGTAGGCTAGAAATTGAGTGGTAGAGATAGAAAATAGAAGAAGGCTGGCGTAAGCGGCTTTTTTGTCGAAGTAGCTTTTAACTGTGATAAAAAGAGCTAGGCCAATGAGAATGTTAATTAAAATATAAAATAAAGATAATAGAGCGGGAGAGTGCCATTCCAAAAACTGCAGTGAGTTAGAAATAATAGATATCTTTTCAGCACAGGGGTTTTGTAAGCAGTTGGCAAATATCTTCTTGTAAGTAAATGAGTCTGCCCCTAAAGGCATTACTGGCCATTTAAAAAAAGGAATGATTCTAGTGATTAGGACAATGACTAATGGTGGTAATATAAGCCATTGATTAATAAAGCTCTTTTTTTCAGTTTTTTCTTTTAAAACAAAATACAGATATAGTGAAAAGGTCCAAAAAGATAGTTTGAGAAATAAATTAAGTTGCCACGGAGTTGCTAAAAGGATCAGTAAAAAATATAATAAGGGGGCTTTGTTCTTAATGTTTAAGGCTGAAATCATATATTTATGAAAGTTATAGCTGTTATACCTGCTTATAATGAAGCGGAGAAAATATTTGAAGTTGTTTCCACTACCAAAGAACTAGTTGATAGGGTGATTGTAGTTAATGATGCCTCTCAAGACAATACGTTGTCTATTTGTCAGCAGTTCGATAATCGAGTTGTAGCTCTTTCTCACGCTGTTAATCTAGGCCAAGGAGCGGCCTTAAAAACAGGTTGTGAAGCGGCTTGGATGATGGGAGCAGAGGCGGTTATCTTAATCGATGGTGATAATCAGCATGATCCTAGCGAGATCCCGTTTTTTATTGAAAAGTTAAAACAAGGCTACGAAGTTGTTTTTGGAGTTAGAAGAATTAATAACGAAATGCCTTTTATTAAAAGATTTGGCAATTTGTTTTTAACTAAAGCAACTCATAAGTTGTTTAATGTTAGTTTGAGTGATGTTCAGTGTGGTTATCGTATTTTTTCTCGGTCGGGATATAAAAAATTAGAATGGGATTCGATTGGTTACCCTTACGCAATTGAAATGGTAGTCAATGCTGGAAAAAATAAAGTTAACTATGAGGAGTTATTAACAAAAACTATTTATCATGATAATTACAAAGGAACGACTTTATTTGATGGAATAAAGATTTTTATAAAAATGCTATCTTGGAAAATAAATAAATAATATGAAGCTAATTCAGGTCATAGGTATTATATTTGCTTTGATAATGAGCTATTTAAACTTTCTTCATTTTAGAAGAAAAGAGATCCCTCTGCGTTATTTTGTTATTTGGGCTTTAGTGTGGATAGCCTTATTCATTTTTGCTTTGATTCCAGGGACTACAAGTCTATTGAGTCAGGAGTTAGGCTTGATAGGTGATTTGAGAACAATGGATTTTTTATTAATCATTGGTTTTTTAGGAATGTTGGGATTTCTTTATCAATTTTATATTTATTTAGAAAGCATGAAGAAGAGATTAGAGAAGTTGGTTAGAGATAATGCTTTGAAATCTATTGAAAGAAAAGATGAATAATGATGAAAGTTTTTATTTTTTCATCAATCTATTTTCCTTATAAGGCTGGTACAGCCGTTAATGTTAAGCAATTAGCTCACAGACTAGTTGAAAAAAATTTAGAAGTAACAGTAATAACTTGCAATACTCACAAGTTGCTCGATCAAGAGATCGATCAAGGGATTAGAGTCATTCGTTTAAAATCTTGGAATCCTAGAGTTTTAAATTATAGTTATCCGATACCAACTCCTCTTTCAGTTATTAATTGTTGGCGCTTGTTAAGAAAGAGTAAGCCAGACATCATCTCTATTCAAACTAGATTTTATCTAACCTCATTAATAGGTTTTATTTTTGGAAAAGTTTATAAGATGCCGGTGATTTTGGTAGAGCATGGAGGAGGGCCGGTTATTAGTGAAAATAAACTAATCAATTTATGTTCAAAAATAATAGATCTTTCTTTGGGATGGTTGTTATGCAGGTATTCTAGTTTGGTAGTTGGTCTATCAGAGAGCTCGAGGTCTTTCTTAAAAAAAATGGGAGCACGTAATATTACTATTATTCCCTTTGGGGTTGATGGGGATTTTTGGAGGGTTGAAACTAGAGATGACAATACAAAAATCGTGTTTACCGGTCGCTTGGTTTATGCCAAGGGCGTCCAGGATCTGCTTCAAGCGATAAGTTTAATTGATCAAGATATTAGCCTAGACATTATCGGTGATGGTCCTTATAGAGATAGGTTGGAGGATTTGGTGAAGAATCTTAATATAGAGCATAAAGTTAGTTTTTTAGGTGAGCTAGATCAAAAGGGTATTAAGGAAGTATTTAATAACTCCACAATATTCGTTAACCCTTCCTATTCAGAGGGCTTGCCAACGTCAGTTTTGGAAGCGGGGGCGGCTAACTTAGCTTTAGTGGTGACGGATGTAGGGGGGACGAGAGAGATAATTCCTGAAAAACATCACCAATTTTTATTTAAGCCGGGTGACGTAAAAACATTGACAAATGCCCTATTTATGTTAATAAATGATGATACTAGAAGGAGATCGTTTTCAATTGATACGAGGAGATTTATTAATGAAAAATACTCCTGGTCAATAGTTACTGATCTTTATTTGAAAGCTTTTAATTTATGTTTGGAAAAGAAAAACAAAACAATTCTGCGGTGATATTTTTAGGTACTACCACTTATGATTTTCCTTTAAATAAAACTACAGAAAAGAAATTCGAACTCTTATCTTCTTCAAGGGATGTGTTTGTAGTTGCCTTTTCTAATAAAAAAAAGTTTTTGAGCTTTAAAAACCATGCTCAATTCAATCTCTTACCTCGCTTACCATCCAGAGGCTTAAGATTCCTCTTGCTTTCTTCTATAGGGGCTATTATTGCTCTTCGTTTAGTAAGAAAGTATCAAGCTAATATAATTATTGCTCAAGATCCGTATCAAGGGTTTGTTGGAGCTCTAACCAAAACTATCGCTAGTTTTTTTGGTAATAAGAAGATCAAGCTTGTTATTGAAAATCACGGAGACTTTGAAAACTCTATCTTTATTCAGAAAAAAGTTTCTGGCAGCAGGTCTAATAAAAAAATATTCAATTGGTTAGCAAGATTTTCTTTGAAGAGAGCTGATGCATTAAGAGGCGTTTCTCAGGCAACAGTTGATCAATTAAAAAACTGGAATAATAATGTGCCAATAGTTAAATTCCCAGCCTGGACTGATATGGATGTTTTTGAAAAAGTTGAGAGAGTTGATAGGGAGATGAGTGGAAAGATTGTTTTTGCTGGCGCCCTTGCTCCAATCAAGGGTGTTGAGTATTTGATCAAAGCTTTCAAGCAGGTGAAGGATGAATTTCCTCAAGCTAAATTATTAATAGTTGGCAGGGAGGATGATCAGCAGTATGTTAAAAGTTTGAGAGATCTTATTAGCCAACTAGATATTGTTGATGGTGTTGAGTTTTTGGGGGAGGTCAGTCAGGAAGAGTTGGCTGGTATATTTTCACAAGCTGATATATTTACCTTACCTTCCCTGTCTGAAGGTTTAGGAAGGGTAGTGTTTGAAGCAATGGCTACCAGCTTGCCAGTTGTTGGTACGAGAGTTGGTGGGGTGCCTGATTTAATAGATCATCGGAAAACAGGTTTATTGGTGGAGGCTAGAGATGTTAATGCCTTGTCAGCCAATTTATTAGAGTTGATTCGACGACCAGAAGAGACAAGGGCTATAGGAGAAAGAGGTAGGGATTTTGCAAAATCCTTTTTCTCTTCTCATTCATATCTTGAAAATTATAATAATCTTTTTTCTTTGGTCGGGGATGGTAGAGGGCCAGACTTTATTGGTTTAGGCGCACAGCGTTCAGGAACTTCTTGGATCTACTCTTGTCTTTATGAGCATCCAGAAATTCATTCACCAATAAAAGAGATTCATTTTTTTAGCAGAGAAAGAAACTGGCCTAAGGGTTATGGTTGGTATGAAGGTATTTTTACTGATGCTAAAAAAGATCAAAAGATAGGAGAGTTTTCAACTTCATATTTAGCTGATAGAGAAACTCCACAAAGAATACATCAGCAATATCCAGACACTAAGTTGATAGTGGTACTTAGAAATCCAGTAGAGAGAGCTTTTTCTAATTATGTAAATGATATTATGGCTGGTAAGGTGAAGTCCTCAGTCCCATTTGCAGAAGCTTTAGTAGAGAGAGATGAGTATGTTATTAATGGTATGTACGCTACTCATTTAAAAAATTATCTAAGATTTTTTTCTAGAGATAATATTCTCATATTAATTCATGAGGATATTAAAAAGGATCCAGCTGCTTTTATGAAAAAGATTTATCAATTTATTGGTGTGAATGACGACTTCCTTTCATCTTCTTTAAATAAGAAGGTAAATATGGGCAGAGTGCCAAGATTGGTTTGGTTGGATAGATTGTTTGTTCGCATTTCTAAAGGGATGCGCTTATTAGGAATGCATAAGCTTTGGTGGCTAATTAAAAAGAAAGGTTTAGCAGGAAAAATATTAGCTGTTAATACTAAGGTGGACAAAAAGGTTGCTAATGGTTTGAGTGACTTAGATCGTCAAAGATTGAAGAATTTGTTTACAGAAGAGATAAAGGAGTTGGAGGCCATTGTCGGTTACAAAATAGACAGTTGGAATATTTAATATGAAAAACATTATTTTTATTTGTCAGGCGGTTGATAAGAATGATCCATTATTGGCGGTATCTGTTAATTGGATAAAAGAATTTTCTTATCGACCTGAAATAAAAGAGATAACAGTTTTAGCTTTAAGAGCTGGAGAATTTTCTTTGCCAGAAAATGTAATCGTTAAAACTATCAAAGGCAGTAATAATTTCTTATCAATTATTAATTTTTATAAAGAAATATTTAGAAATTTGAGAAAAACTGATTTATATTTTGTTCATATGGGTGGTCCTTATGCAGCCATGTTATTACCATTTCGATTATTTTTTGGAAAAAAAGTTCATCAATGGAAGACTCATTCTTACATTAGCCCGCTAATGAAATTTCAGGCACGTTTTTGTTTAGATAGTATATTTACCGCCACCCCTAGTTCTTTTGCCATGAACTTGGATAATGTAAGGGTTATTGGTCACGGTATTGATACGGATCTTTTTCGAATTATTTCTGCTGAAAAGAAGGCTGATCTAATAACAACGGGGCGTTATTCACCGGTTAAGGGTCTAGATAAGATATTAGACTTAGCTGCTAAATATAATGAAAGGTTTGGGCAATCACTCGCGATCAATTTTTATGGTCCAACTTTAGAAAATGATAAGCAATTTAAAAATAAATTAGTGAATCAGAGAGATGATCTAGCATTAACGGATCAGTTGTTTTTTCGAGAGCCTGTTAGCCAAGATAAGCTGCCATCATTATTAAGTCAGCACAAAATCTTTATTAGTTTCAATGAAGGTGGTTTGGACAAAGCTGTTTTAGAAGCAATGGCTTGTGGTTTACCAATCTTAACTCCTAATCAGTGTGTAGCAGAGATATTGCCGGATCACCTAAAGGCTTTATTAATTGTTGATAAAAATAGTTTTGATGATCAGATAAATAAGTTAAATAAATTGCTAATTCTTAGCGACCAAGAAAGATTGTCTTTGGGTGAGGAGTTGAGAGCTATAGTTAGACGTGGTCATACAACAACTTTATTGGTTAACAAGATTTTTACTGAAATTAATAATCATGAAAAATAAAATAAAAAAAATAATTAAAAAATCTTGGCTAGCTATTTGTTATGGTTGGCAATTTTTGTCACGAGCAAGTTCCTCAGCTAACAGAATTATTGTTTTTCATGATATTCAAAATAAAGATTTATTTAGAGAAAGAATGAGATGGTTAAAAAGTAATTATCAAATTGTACCTCTAGGAAGATTGTTATCTGAGAATGGCAATGATCAGATAGCCATTACTTTTGACGATGGTTATGCTAACTGGGCAACTAATGCACAGCCCGTCTTACAAGAACTAAATATACCAGCCACCTTTTTTGTTTGTTCTGGATTAATTGATTTAACAGGTGACGAGGCTAATGATTTTGTTAAAAATAAATTAATGAGACGACAGTCTTTAAATTTGATTAGTAGTCATCAAGTGAAGATGTTGGCTGAGAATAGTTTATTTGAGATAGGTGGTCATACAGTGAATCATGTTGATTTAGGCCAGGATTTTTCAAATGACTTTTTGAAATCTGAGATTTTAAGAGATAAGCAGAATCTAGAAAAATTGATTGGTAAAAAGGTTAGGTGGTTTGCCTATCCTTTTGGAGAGAATAATAATCTTAATCATCAATTAGGAGAATTCTTGAAAAAGATAGGTTTTGAGAACTCTTTTTCTTTTGTTTCGGGAGTGGTTAATAGAAATCAAAATAGTTTTATAGTTTCTCGTACCGGTCTGAGTTTAACTGATCCAATTTGGATGTGGAAGTCTGTTATCAGCGGTTATTGGGATTGGACTAAAAGATAATTATGAAAAAGAAAATTTTAATTTTATCACTAGAATATTTTCCTTATGTAGGTGGTGCTGAGGTGGCTATCAAGGAGGTGTGTAAGCGCCTGCCTGAATTTGAGTTTACCCTTATTACTTGTTGGAATGATAGAAAATTAGCTAGAGAGGAAATGATTGATAACATTAAGGTTATTAGAGTTGGCTTGGGAGTCAGAGGTTTAGATAAATATATAATGACCATCCCAGCTTTATTGAAGGCGTTAAAACTTAATAGGAAAGAAAAATTTGATATGACTTGGGGAGTGATGGCTAATCCAGCGACCTTAACCAATCTTTTCTTTAAATGGTTTAATTTAAAAACTCCCTATCTATTAACAACTCAAGAAGGTCATACGGAAGAGAAGATAAGAAGAAAAACTTTCTTCTGGAGTCCTTTATATAAGGCGATTTATAAAAAAGCAGATTACATTCATTCTATTAGTAATTATTTAGCTCAAAGAGCTTGGCGATTTGGTTATCAAGGACCAATTACTATTATTCCTAATGGCGTTGACATTGATAAGTTCACACAATCTTTTTCTGATCAGGAAAAAATGGAGTTGAGGAATAAGCTAAATATTAAAGAAGAGGAAAAAATAATTATTACAACCTCTCGTTTAGAATCTAAAAATGGCGTGAGTGATCTTGTAAAAGGATTTGCTTTATTAAAAAACAAATTAGACTTACCTCTAAAACTATTAATATTAGGAGAAGGTAGTGAGAGAGTTAAAATAGAAGAAATTATTAAAGATAATAATTTAGAAGAGTCTGTTATTTTAACGGGGTTCGTAGATCAAAAAGAAGTGCCAAAATATTTAGCTACATCAGATATATTTATTAGACCTTCTTTATCGGAAGGATTGGGCAATAGTTTTCTAGAAGCAATGGCTGTTGGATTGCCAGTTATAGCGACTCCAGTGGGGGGCATTCCTGATTTCTTAATTGATGAGGTTAATGGCTTGTTTTGCCAACCTGGTGATCCACAATCTATAGCTGATAGCTTATTCAAGATGATTAATGATGTTCAATTAAGTGAGAGAGTAATAAGGAATGGTAGGGAAATGGTAGTTCAAGAATATAATTGGGAATTGTTATCAGAGAAGATGAGAAGTTTGCTTAATAAACTTTTAAATAAAAGGGTTCTTTTGGCAGCTGGTATCTTCCCACCTGATATTGGTGGTCCGGCAACCTATACTAAAAAAATAGCTGATGAATTAACAAGGCAAGGCTCTCTGGTCAATGTTATTTGCTATGCCAATGACAAAAAAGATTCTTTTGAGCCTTATTATATCAAGAGGATTTTCAGATATCGTAGTCGCTTAACTCGTTACGGAGTCTATTTTTGGCAATTAATGAAGTTGATGAAAAAAAATGATGCTATTTATTGCCAAGGTCCGGTGAGCTCAGGCTTGCCTTGTGCTCTAGCGAGCTTAGTCACAGGAAGAGGATTTTTCTTAAAGGTTGTTGGTGATCCTTCTTGGGAGATGGCTCGCAATAGGAAGGTAGCAACTGATAATATTGATGAATTCCAAAAGAGAGGAGGCTTTCCTTTTATTATTAGCATTATGAGAATGGTGCAAAAGTTTGTATGTAATCGTAGCAAGAGAATTATTGTTCCTAGTCGCTATCTCAAAAGCATAGTACAGCAATGGGGCGTTAAGGAGGATAAGATTGAGGTTATTTATAACGCCACTAATCTTTCTGTGGTGGATAAAAAAGAGTTTTCTGATAGACCAACTATTCTTTCAGTTGGTCGTTTGGTAGATTGGAAGGGTTTTGGTCAATTAATTGATTTGATGAGTCGGTTAGTTAAGGAGAGTCCAGATTTACTTTTATTGATAGTAGGTGATGGGCCTTTAAGAAATGAATTACAAAATAAAATAAATGATTTAGGATTGAATAATAACATTCAGCTAACAGGTAAGGTTGCTAAAGATAAAGTTTATCAATACATGCAGAAGGCTGATGTATTCGTTCTTAATACTTCTTATGAGGGCTTGCCTCACGTTGTCCTAGAAGCCATGTCTGCTCGTTTACCAATTATTATTACTAGAGTAGGTGGTAACTTGGAAATCATTAATGATGGAGAGAATGGCTTTCTTTTTAATCTAGGTGATGTTGAGGATCTTAGAAAAAAGATTGAACTTTTATTGAATGATAGGAGCTTAGGGAAAAGATTGTCAGATACTGCTTACAAAAATGTTCAGCAGTATAGTTGGGAAAATAATTTAAAATCATTAGTTAATTTAATTACATAATCATGTGCGCAATTAATGGTTTTAATTTTAATAACAAAGAGCTGCTTCTTAAAATGAACGAGACAACTCAACATCGTGGCCCAGATGGTACGGGCCATTTTATTAATGACAATATTTCTTTAGGTCATAATAGATTGAGCATTATAGATCTCAGCGAGCAAGCTTCTCAGCCAATGAAGGGCGCTGAGGGTAATTTGATTATCACTTATAACGGCGAGATTTATAATTTTAAAAAAATAAAAGAACAATTAAAGGATAAATATAGTTTTAGAAGTGATAGTGATACGGAAGTTATCTTAGCTGCGTATCAGGAATGGGGAGGTAGGTGCGTGGAGTATTTTGAAGGTATTTTTGCTTTTGCTATTTGGGATGAGAGAAATAAAGAATTATTTTTAGCTAGAGATCACATGGGAGTTAAACCTCTATATTATTTCTGGGATGGTAATAAGTTTATTTTTTCTTCAGAGATTAAAGCTATTTTGGAGCATGATGTGCCAAGAATTTTGGATAAGGATGCCTTCAATTTATATTTAAGAGTTCTTTATGTTCCTGGTCCTAAAACTATGTTTAAGGATATCTTTAAATTAATGCCGGCTCACAGAGCTACTTTGAAAAATAATCAATTTGACGTTGAAAGGTATTGGGAGGAGTCTAATGAGAAGCTAGTTGAAAAATCTAAAAAAGAATTAGCTAGGGAGTTAAAAAATGAGATTTGTCAGGCTACTAAAAAACAATTAATTTCTGATCGCCCCTTGGGAATTTACCTTTCAGGAGGATTTGATTCGACTTCAATTTTGAATTGCGTGACTAAGATTAGAGACAAGGTTAATACTTTCTCAGCTGGGTATGAGTTGAATGAGGAAGAAGAGAGTAAAAAATTTAATGATGATGCTGAGTTGGCAAAGAAAACAGCTGATTATTATAAGGCAGATCATAATAATTTATATATTTCTGAAAATAATCTTTTAGAAGACTTAGAGAAAATAGTTTGGCACCTTGATGAGCCAATTGCTAATCCAACTACAGTAGCTATGTTTAGTTTGGCTAAATTTACCAAGCAGAAAGTGAGTGTTGTGTTAGCGGGTGATGGAGGTGATGAGTTGCTTGGTGGTTATAAGCGTTATCGTTATAGCAAAATAGTGGAGACATACAACAAGCTGCCTCAATGGCTTAGAAAATTATTTAATTTTAATAAAAAATTGAAAAGAATAGATAATCTATTAGGATTTGCAATGTTTCAGCGGTTTATGTTTCAAAAAAAATCATTATTAGATCAGATTGTTAAAAGGGATTATATAAATGACTATCCTAAGGAGTTTTTTAATTATAATTGGAAAAAAGGAGAGAGCTTTGTAGATTCATTTATGAGAACTGATCGCTCTACTTGGCTGGTTGACGAATGTTTGATGAGAACTGATAAGATGGGTATGGCTCATGGTCTTGAGATTAGAGTTCCTTTATTAGATAAAAGGGTGGTAGAAATGGCTAATAGAATACCTGTTTCAAATAAGGTTAATGTTTTTAATACAAAGATAATTTTAAAAGAAGCATTTAAAAGAGAGTTACCCTCCTTTTTATATCATCAGCCAAAAAGAGGCTGGATATCACCTGGGGCTAAATGGTTGCGTCGTCCAAAAATTTATGAAATGGTTGAGAAAATTTTATCAGAAGAATATTATTCACCAACCAAAAATCTATTTGATTGGCAGGCTATTAAAAAGATCTTGCAGAATCATAAAGAAAAAAAAGAATATAATTTAATTATTATTTGGAACTTATTAATTTTTCAAATCTGGGCTAAGAAGTATAAAGTAACTATATAATTTAACTAATTTAAAAATGATAAATGAAAAAAGGAAAATTATTCTTATTAGTAATACAATTACTCCTAGCTCAGGTTGGGGGACTCTAACCTACAATCAT
Organism: uncultured Candidatus Saccharibacteria bacterium; assembly: GCA_964432405.1. Taxonomy (GTDB): domain Bacteria; phylum Patescibacteriota; class Minisyncoccia; order UBA6257; family UBA11618; genus UBA11618. The sequence continues at coordinate 23,998 of CAYSNH010000001.1, read as the reverse complement.
GCTAGCTATTTACATAAAAGAGGAGTTCCTTTCCAACTTTTTCTTCCTTGGAATGCTAAACGAATAGATGTCCCTTTTGTTAATCAAATTAGCTATGAATTACCATCTTTACTTCCCGTATTGAGTTGTTGGAGAAATATACTTAAATTTCTAAAATTATTAATCATTAAAAAAACTTTTTCAGAGCCAGTTATTATTCATTCTTTAATAGACTTTCCCTATAACTTAACAGGTTGGCATTGGGCTAAAAAAAATAAATGCCCTTTTATTTATTCAGCGATTGGCAGTTATTCAGTGAGACCTTTTACCAAGATCATTCAAAGGCAATTACTATTAGAGTCTTTTAAAAAAGCTAGTAAGGTTATTGCTATTAGTAATTTTACTGCTCAACAAGCACAGAAAGTTTCTAATCATTGCCGTTCTATTGATGTAATCAACTTACCAGTTACTCAACCATCAAAAATAACAGCTTCTCAAGAAGATCATTTTAATATTCCAGAATCAGCTAAAGTTATTCTAAGTATAGGCCCTCTCAAGTCTAGAAAAGGAATGGATATTTTAATTAAGGCTTTACCAAATGTTATTAAAAAAATTCCTAATATTTATTTAGTTATTGTAGGAAATGGTGATAGGGATAAGTACTATAAACTATTGAATCCTATTCAGTACAAAAAAAATTTATTAATTCTGCCTGAAACATCATCTCAAAATTTAGATTACTTATTTAAAAGATGTAACGTTTTTGCTCTAACTTCTCGTTATATTAATCATAACTTTGAAGGTTATGGTCTAGTATATTTAGAGGCTGGTTTATATAAAAAACCAGTGGTAGCAGCAGACTCAGGAGGTGTATCGGACGCTGTTCATCATCAAGAAACAGGACTATTAGTTCCTGAAGATAACATTGAAGCAACAGCAGATGCTCTTGTTAAAATATTAAGCAATGAAGAATTGGCTCAAAAATTAGGAGAGGGCAATTATCGTTTAGCTAAAGAGAGAAATTGGGATGATTATATTGATCAGGTAATTAAGATTTATCGATCAGTATAGTTATTAGGGGATTGATAATTTGCTAATTTAATAAATCTAGGTTAAAAAAATAATATGAAAATTATTTTATTAAGTAATTCAATTGAGCCAAATTCTGGTTTTGGAACGATGACTCATCATCACGCTTTGTTTCTTTATAAAAAAGATATTGATTTTGAATTGTTGTTACCTGAAGAAGCTCAAAGATTTAATGTTCCTTATGCTGATAAAATAAAATATATTCTACCTAATTTACCAAGTAGTTTTGCTATTAAAGGATTGTTTAATAATTTACCAAAAAGTCTAATACATATAAAAGCTCTTCGAAAAATATTTTTTTTATGGAAAAAAATTCCTATTGATAATAATGGGACTTCTTTAGTGCACTCATTAATAGATTTTCCTTATGCTTTTTTAGCTTATCGATTAGCAAAGAAATTAAATTGCCCCTTTATATTTACTGGCCACGGAACTTTTTCAGTAGCTCCATTTTCTAAATTTCCAGATAGACAGATAATGATGAAGGTGTATAAAAAAGCCTCTGCTATTATTGTTATTAGTAATTTTACTGCCAAAAAGATGCAAGAAGTATCTGGTCATCAGCGAGTTATTGATGTTATTTATAATCCTATTAGTGAACCAGCCAGCGTAGAGGATTCGGAATCACAAATCACATCAAATGACGACATATCAGATAATTCTAAAGTTATTCTAAGTATAGGCCCTCTCAAGTCTAGAAAAGGAGGCGATATTTTAATTCAGGCTTTGCCGGAGATAGTAAGTAAAATACCAGAAGCTCAATTGGTAATTGTAGGTAATGGTGACAAGGAGAAATATTATCAATTAGCCGAATCTTTAGGTGTTAGAAAAAATCTTCTTATTCTTCAAAACATACCCGCTGAAGAATTAATTTACTTATTTAAAAGATGTAACGTTTTTGCTCTAACTTCTCGTTATATTAATCATAACTTTGAAGGTTATGGTCTAGTATATTTAGAGGCTGGTTTATATAAAAAACCAGTGGTAGCAGCAGACTCAGGAGGTGTATCGGACGCTGTTCATCATCAAGAAACAGGACTATTAGTTCCTGAAGATAACATTGAAGCAACAGCAGATGCTCTTGTTAAAATATTAAGCAATGAAGAATTGGCTCAAAAATTAGGAGAGGGCAATTATCGTTTAGCTAAAGAGAGAAATTGGGATGATTATATTGATCAGGTAATTAAGATTTATCGATCAGTAGCAAAAGATCAGGGCGAACATGCTTAACTTCTATTTCTTTTTCAATAAATTCTCTAGAAACAAAATTATTCTCTAGAGATTCTTTTATTAATTGAATAAAAAATCTTTCTATATTTTTATCAGGATGAGCTTGATACTTAGAAGGGTATTTACCTCTTATTTTTAAGACCCATTCTCGAGGAATAAGACCAAAGAGTTTTGGTAGCTTGTTTCTAGTGAAGTCGATGGGCAGGCCAGTTTTCCATGGTTGAGTTAATCTTTGAGTAGTGTGAAGTAGTTTAGTCTCATCAGAAAGGCTGTCCAGACTATTCCATTCTCTAGGTAGAGGGAGAATATTCTTCTCCATTTTTAAGGACATCCAATCAACGTAATCGGTTTTTTTATTAATTAGCTCATTGATAATATTTTCTATGCGCCAGTGTTTTAATTGGGAGCAGTCCATTAGCATCACGCTAGTATCCCAATCATCTTTTTTAGGGCAGCAGGCGATGGCATTATTTTGCAGCTCGATATTAAATAATTGATTAATGTCGATTAAAGGGAATATATCTGGATCTATAACAATAGCCTTACCCTCATAATTCATTAATTGAGGCGGCATAAATCGAGATAGGGTAAATGATTGTAAGTCCTGAGGGTTATAAGTTATCTCAGTCCCTTTTCGTAAATATTTTTTATTAGAAAAATCTTTAAAGACACTTAAATTATCAACATTAATAATTCTTACATCAACAGAATCTTTATCATTCAGGTGCTTGAAGATAGCGTAATGGGCAATTTTAGCTCCAAGTAGTTGTTTATTATTGGTATGAATAAAAACTGTATTTTTAGCCATGTATTTATGATTATCTTATGATAAAAGCCCTTTAAAAACAACAATCAGCCATTGATGTTAAAAAAATTTATGGTATAATATTGTCACTTAAAAAGGCTCTATTATGGAAAAACGACAGGAGATAATTAATATTAGTCAGGAAACATTAAGTCACATTTTGATAGCCGGCTCTTCTTTGGAAGATGTTTTAGATGACAATTTTTGTGAGATTGTGGAGCTGATTAAGTCATGTGATGGCAAGGTGGTGTTTTCTGGGCTGGGTAAGTCGGGTCATATTGCTAACAAATTGACCGCTACCTTTAATAGCCTTGGCATAAAAGCTGTCTTTTTGCACCCTACAGAAGCTTTTCACGGTGATTTAGGAGTTGTTGATGGTAATGATACTATTCTGGCTCTTTCTAACAGTGGTGAGACCCAGGAGCTTATTAAATTAATAGAGCATTTTAAGAAAATAGGCACAAAAACCGTTTTAATTGCTGGTAATAAAGATTCTTCTTTGGCTCGATTGGTTGATTATAAGATTATTTATAAAATTGATAATGAAGGTTCTCCATTTGATACTGCTCCTATGGCTAGCACCACGGTTTCTTTAATAATTGGTTATCTTGTAGCAAGTGCTGTTAGTAAGCAGAGAGGATTTGCTAGAGCTGATTTTAATAATTTTCATCCAGGCGGACAATTAGGTTTAAAAAATACTTTAATTAAAAACATCCTTAAAGAAGAAGACAGATTGCCCTTGGTTCATGATCAACAATCATTTGCCGAGGCTCTTCAGGAAATAACTAAGAAAGGTCTTGGTGTTACTTGCGTTGTTAATAAGGCTGGATTTTTGTTAGGCATTTTAACTGATGGAGATATAAGAAGATTTATTCTATCAGATAAATTTTCAATAGAGGTCGGAGTGACTATGGCCATGACTAAGCAACCAATAACTATTAATGAAAACGATTCTTTGCAGAAAGCGATTGAAATTATGGAGGAGAATAAGATTACCTCTTTGGTTGTTGTGAGTGATAATAAGCCAAGAAGCATTATTCATCTTCATGACATTATAGAGAATCATATTATATGAAAATTTTAGATAAAAATCTGGAAATTTTAAAGAAAATCAATCTCTTAAAGATTGAGGGTATTCCTATTTATGATTTCTGTAGATACAAGCATTATTCTACTTGGAGTTTTAATCAGGTTTGGCTTTGGGATGCTCTTGTTAACCGTTCTGTTAAGAAGCAGAAAAAAAATATTATAAATACTCTTAAAAGAATTAAAAACATTATTCAGTATTCTATTTTAGCTTTATTATTGATTTTAAAATTAAGAATTAATAAGACAAAAATATTAGTGTATTCAATAGCTAAATCAAAAAAAGATTTTCGTTTAGCAAAAGTCTTTAATTTTTTAGAAAAGAACAATATTAAATACGGGGAGGTTGTTCATGGTCTCAAAGCTAATTTATATAATGCCAAGCCCGTTTTTTTTATTGATTTAGCCAATTTACTTTTTCCTTCTAAAAAAGTTAGTTATCAATTAGAACTTGATGAATTCGAAGAAGATCAGCGAGATTATTTAAGAGAGGTTATTGATGGGTTGTTAGCTAACACGGTTCAAAGTGAGAAAAAAATTAAGTTTATTAGATGGTATTTAAAACTAACAGGCATTAATACTCTATTAACAATTGATGATCCTCGATATTATAATGAACTTATTATTGCCGCTCAAGAGCTTGGTATTAAGGTTGTTTCATTTCAACACGGAAGATTTAATAAATACTTAACGGGCTGGATCAATTACAACATCCCTCCAGAAAAATGTGTTGCTCCCGATAAGTTTATGGTATGGAATAAATATTGGAGAGATGAATTAATATCTTTAAGCCCAGTTTATAACTTTTATAAAAAAAGAGTTGTTATTGGCGGGCAGCCCTTTTATTCTAATAATGATTTTATGGCTACTCAATTTGATGGCCAATTGGTAGTTTTAATTCCTTTTGAGCTTAAAGCTGATAAAGAGGCTGTTAAGAATTGCATTAAGCAGTTGCTATTAATACCAAAATTAAAAATATATTTTAAAGCTAGACCAGATCAAGATATTGAAGAGCAGCTAAAGATTTCTGAGCTACATGATTTTAAAAGTCGTCCTAACTTTAATATTATTCAAGAGCTAAATGCGGAGATCCTTAAGGAGATTAATTTAGTAATTGGAACATACTCTACATTATTGTATGAGATGATTGAATCAGGAAAGCCGGTGATGGTTTTGAGAAGTGATAATACCCAAGCTGATAATTTAGTTGATGGTGGTTTGGCGGATTTTTTAACTGACAATTCAGTTGATTTGGAGAGTCAGATGAAGAGCGTGGCTAGTACTTCGATAGATATTTTAAAAGAAAGAAAAAATACAATAACCACTCAAGTTGATATGAATGAGACTTTAAAAAAAAATTTAAAATCACCTAAGGTTATAGGGGTAATTCCTGCTCGATTGCATTCTACGCGTCTTTCTAAAAAAATGTTGGCTGATGTAGGGGGTAAGCCACTTATTTATCACACTTGGAAGAATGCTCAGAAAGCAGATGTTTTGGATGAGGTGATTGTTGCAACTGATTCGCAGGAGATATTTGATATAATTTCTAAAGAAGGAGGTGGGGCGGTTATGACAAGTAGTAATTGTTTATCAGGAACAGATAGAATAGCAGAGGCAATTAATAATTTAACCGATGTAGATCCTGAAATAATTGTTAATATTCAGGGTGATGAGCCGTTAATGCCAACAGAGGTTATTATTGAAATAGTAAGAAAGATAAAAGAAGATAATAACTCACAAATAGTAACTGCAGTTACTCCATTTGGCGATTCTATTGATGCGGCAAATCAAGGTAATGTTAAGGCGGTAATCGACAATAAAGGCAGAGCTCTTTATTTTACTCGCTCTCAAGTAAATGGAGCTTTTCATCATTTAGGTATTTATGCTTATAGAAAAGATTTTCTATTTGAATTTGTGAAACTTCCTCAGAGTAATTTAGAAAAGTTAGAAAAATTAGAGCAGTTAAGAGCTTTAGAAAATGGATATCAAATAGGGGTAGTAATAGGTGATTGGCATAGTATTGGGATAGATACAGAGAGAGATCTCGAACAATTTAAAATTTTAAAATTATCAGAAAATGTGCGCAATTAATGGATTTAATTTTAATAACAAGGAATTGTTGTTAAAAATGAATGAAGCAACTAATCATAGAGGACCTGATGGTACAGGTCACTTTGTTAATGATAAGATATCTTTTGGTCATAACTTGCTAGCTATTACTGAATTACCTAAAAAATCTAGGCAGCCATTTGTTTCGGAGGATAATAATTATGTTTTAACTTATAATGGCGAGATATATAATTATCGTTCTTTAAGAAGGTATTTGGAAAAATTAGGTAGTAAATTTTATACTGATTGCGATACAGAGGTTTTGTTTCAGGGCCTTATAAAAGAAGGCCCTAGTTTCATATCCAAATTAAATGGAATGTTTGCTTTTGCTTTTTATGATAGAAAAAATAATAAGATTTTTTTAGCGCGTGATTTTTCTGGCATTAAGCCTCTTTATTATCATCATTTTAATAAAAAGATTATTTTTTCTTCAGAAATCCGAGGTATTTTAACTCATGAGGTATCAAGAAGGCTGGATAAAGACTCAGCAAATGCCTTCTTTATGCTAGGATATGTTCCCGGTCAAAGAACTTTAATAGAGGGCATTAAAAAGGTTTGTCCAGGTCAGTATATAGAGTTAGATCTTAAAGATGGCTTATTAACAAAGACTTGGCTTGGTCAGTTGAAAAAGACAGTCAATAACTTTGATCCAGAAGTTTTAAGAGAGAAAATAAATAAATCAGTCCTGGATCACACAATGGGCTTGAGACCTTTCGGAATTTATTTGAGCGGAGGTTTAGATTCAACAGCGGTTCTTTATGAGTTAATGAAGAATAAAAGTAATATTAGCAAATCATATACAACCAGATTTGATGTTGATGATGAAGCTATTAATGAAGATGCGAGAATTGCCAAAAGACTTAGTAGTGATTATGGGATAGATCATTGTGAGTTATTAATTGATGAGGATAATTTTATAAAAGCGACAGAAGAGGTTGTAAAATCAATAGAAGAGCCTCGTTACAACCCCTCTCTGGCCGCCTATTGGCTATTAGCGAGAGAGGCTAGTAAAGATGTTACTATAGTTTTGAGTGGTAGTGGTGGAGATGAGTTATTTCTAGGTTATCCCAAATATTTATTTTCTAGATTAAATAATTTGTATAATAAATACCCAGCTTCAATTCTTAATACAGCTTTTAAAATTAAAAATTTAAATAAAAGTATAAAGTTAAAAAATGCTTTACAAAATTTTGAGCTAAACAATTTACTTGATAGGTGGATTTATATTAATAAATTGACTAATAAATCTCACCTACCATTTAAAAACAAGTCTTTTAAATTATTTAATTATGATTTAATTGATTTAAAAAATTATTTATTAGACTCAATGTTTGTTGAGGCTGGTGATGATATTGAGAATGAGTTAGCTAATTTAGATCGCCTTTTTTGGTTAGCAGATGAAGAATTTATTAGAACAGACAAGATAACCATGAGGTTTGGAATGGAAGGGCGTTTTCCGTTACTTGATTCTGACATAATTAATTATGCTAATAGTATTTCTTCTAGAGAAAAGATAGCTCCTCATAATCTTAAGATAATGATGAAGAGGGCTTATGAAAATAGATTGCCTGACTATGTAATAAATAAGCGGAAAACTGGTTGGAGGGCGCCAGTGAGTCAATGGATGAATGGTCGTTTTGGTGTAATGGTGAGAGATATTTTATCAGAGGATTATTATAGGGAAACTAATGATTTATTTGATTTTGAATATATTAAGGATCAATATTTAAATAAATCATCTTATTCAACTGTCGATTTGAAGAAATTTATGCCAATTGTTTCTTTTCAAATTTGGGCGAAGTCTTTTAATATAAAATTATAATTAATAAAAAATCTTTTTAATTTTATGAAAACTATTCTTGATAATATTAATAAAACAGATGTTAAGAGGGATCCGTTTCCTTATATAGTTAAAAAACAGGTATTAGATCAATCTTTGGCTGATGAGTTACGAGCAGCTTATCCTAGTATAGAAGATTTATTAAAATTTGATTATGGTTGGCATTGTCTTGGAGTGGCTAGAGGAACAGAGGTTCCAAGTAATCGTAAAATAAGATGTCGAGTAGCAGATATTTTATCAGATTCTTCAATTGCTCCAATTTGGAGAGAGTTTATTGAAGCTCATTTAACTAAGGATTATTTAAGGAAATTTTTAGATATTTTTGGGGAAGCTCTTTATGAGCAACATCCTCACCTGCGGCCAGTATTTAATAATTTTGATAATCTCCGTGTTGGAATTAGAAATATAGATAGTTTTGAAAATTGCGATGTTCTTATTGATGCAGAAATATGTATTGATACGCCGGTAAGAGAGATGCCATCGTCTGTTAAAATTCCTCATCTTGATAATGAGCATAAGATGGTTATTGGAAATTTCTATCTTAAACAATTAGAAGATGACTCTGTGGGTGGTAGTTTAGAGCTTTATAAACATAAAGATAGAAAAAAATCTAGATTTCATGGGGCAAGGTTGATTGATTATAAATATTGTGAGAAGGTTGGTGAGTTGCCATATCAAGACAATTCATTGGCAATGTTTATTAATTCCGTTGATGCTTTGCACGGCGTTTCTAATCGTGATATAACATCATATCCTCGTTATTCTTTTAATAACATTTTTGAGATTAAGGACTCATTATTTGATATAGGTGTTTATTATAACGACGTATCTGCTTTAAGCATTTTGATGCGTCGAGCTAAAAGAATGTTAAAAAAGGTATTTAGATTATGAAATTACAAAGAAAAATAAATGTCGCTGTTATTGGAGCAGGAGAGATGAGTTCAAAAATTCATTTGCCTATTCTTAATAGGTTGGCTGATGAGGGCTTTTGTAATTTAAAAATTATTTGCGATATAAATAATGAGGCAGCTAAGAGAGCAGCTGATAAATTTAACTTTGAAAAAGCAGTTACTAATGCCAAGGAAGTTTTTAATGACGATGTTGATGCGGTGTATGTATTAGGTACAACTAAGATGCATTATGAGTATGGTAAGGAAGCTTTGCTTTCTGGCAAGCATGTCTTTATTGAAAAACCTTTGACACAAACAGTTGATCAATTAGCTGAGTTAATAAGTATTGCTAATAAATCTAATTTAATAGCTGTAGGAGGTTTTAATAGGAGATTCCAGAAGAATATTAGTAGAGTGGTAGATTATTTGGGTGATAACTTTAAGGCGTATAGCTTAGAGGCCTTGTTTAATAAGGCGGTTGTTGATGAGCCTGTTCCTTACGGGGCTAAAACATGGTTTGGAGCTAACTGTATTCACGCGGTTGATGTCCTTTGTTATTTAGTGGGCGATAGACCAAAATCAATTTATTCAAAGAAGAATAGAGTTGCGGGAGATAAAGATCAAAATTTTTCTATTATTTTAGAATGGGAGAATGGTAGTCATGCTACGCTATCTTCTAATAATAGTGCTGGATCACGAGTTGAAAAATATGTTTTGCATAGTTATGGGATGAGTTTTGAATGTTTGGATGGCGATTTAACAATATTTAAAAACAATCAATCTACAACCGAACAGTTTGGTAATTCTCCAGAGGCAAGAGGTTTTTATGATGAGCATAAAGATTTTTTCTTGGCTATTAATGAGGGCGTTGCTATACGACACTCTTTAGATAAGTTAATTGCTAGTTTTTATTTAACTAACTTAGCAGAAGCTGGTTTTTCAGGTGAAATTGATTGGAATAAATGTAACATCGACCTAGATTCTATTAAAAAGACAGTAAAAGAAGAGATTGATAAAGAGGAGTCTATTGTTGTCACTAATCCAGGAATTATAGCTTCTCAATTACCAAAACTTATTGATCTATATAATATTATTTCTTCCGAAGATATCTCCTCTCTTAATCAAGAAGAGAGAGAAAAGGTGGTGGCAATTATAACCGGAAGAGGAGGTGAGCCGATAAAAGAGGAGTGGTTAGTTAATTTGCCTAATATTAAGGTAGTGGGAGTAGTGGGGGCTTCGGTAAAGAAATATAATCCTGATGTGGTAGTAAAAAGAAATATTCCTCTAATAAACGTTTCCGATGTTTATGCTGATACTGTGGCGGAATTTTGTTTAATGCAGGCTATTGTTGGAATAAGGCGAGCTTCATTATCTCACGATATTATGCGTAAAGGAGGTTGGGGATTTAAAACACAAGGAGGTTTTTATTCTTTTGCCATGAAAGCAGCTAAAAATCCCCTTGTTCAAAAAATAAAACCATTATTAATTCCTTTGTGGAGGGTCATTGAGCCAAAAGTTAAAAAGTCAGGAGATGGTGGTAAGCAGATAAAAAATAATTTCCATGGCTCAACCATTGGTTTGATTGGTTATGGTTCTATTTCTAGGAAATTTATTGAATATCTTAAGCCGTTTGGTTGTAAGGTTAGTATTTATTCTGAACATTTGTCAGATGAAGAAGCTCGAAGAATGGAGGTCAAAAAAGCTAGTCTAGCCGAGGTATTGCAAGCTGATATAGTTTCTTTGCATAGAGGTCTTTCCGATAGAACTAGAAAAAGTTTTGGTAAAGATCAAATCAACTCTTTGAAACCGGGCGCCATTTTTATTAATACCTCAAGAGGAGAGATTGTTGATACAGACGCTTTAATTTCTAGATTGAAAAAAGAAGATATATTCGCTTGTTTAGATGTTTTTGATGGAGAGCCTTTATCTAAAACAAGTGAGTTAAGAAAGCTTCCTAATGTTTTTCTTACTTCGCATATTTCAGGATCTAACAATCAAATGTATGAGGCTGCGGCAGTGACTTTAGTTGATAAGGTTTGTCGTTATCTTGAAGGAGAAAGAATTGACTTTGTGATTGATAAGGCGCATTTGCGTAATATGACCTAGATTTTTTATCTAGGCATATCTCTTTGAAGTACTATGATAGGTATGATGGTGCCAAATAAGTCACCAATTATTACAGCCGCTATGATTCCCATGATGCCAAAGAAATAACCTAGGGTGGCAAATAAGATGAGGCGAGTGATATTGGTTGTGACACTAGAATAATAGATAGACTTAATCATTCGATGACCATTTAGGATATAGCCTGCATAAGCACGAGGAATAACAAAAATAGCTGTTAATGATAATAATTGAGCGTAGAAGATGGAGCCTATATATTGAGGGTAGATAATTCCAAATACGTGAGGCGTTATTATGATCAATGCTATAGCAACAAGAGATCCAATAACCATTCCTTGGATTATTCTAAGAAAAAAAATCTTTCTAATATCTTCTAATCTTTTATTAGCAATTTTAGGGAAGTAAATGCTTAGAGTGTTTTTAATTAATCCATTTCCTATCTGAGGGATATTTTTAGCAAAAGTATAAAACGCTAATTGAACTGGCCCGGTAAATTGGAATAAGATAATGCTATCTATATAACCAACAGAGGTGGATAGGGCGTCTAAAAAGCTTCGGTGTAGGCCAAAATTAATTAAGAAACCACCTTCTTTTTCAGGTATTTTATTATCGGATATTTTAAATTTATTCTTAACTTTAAAATAGAAATAAATATTAGGGATAAAGGAGACCAAGGCAAAAGCTATTATAAGGGCTAATACGCTATTTGTTATAAATAGCACCCCAATGGTGACAGCTAGTCGTAAAATATTTTTAATAAGTGAGTATATGGCTGATTGCTTAAATTCCTTTTTACCCATCAAGAAAGAATTGTATAGATTATAGGTACTAGTTAGAGGAGTTATAATTCCTAATACAGACAATGATGCAGCAAAAAGAAAATTACCTTTAAAGAAGTAATAGCCAGCAAAAGATAAGAGCCCTAATGTGTAAACAAAATTCCAGCGCAATCTTATTTTTATAGCTGTCAACAAGGACTTGTCATAACCTTTAGACACCGATTGAATGACGGCTACCCCCATGCCGCTCAGGGTTAGAAAGGTAAAAATATTAGCAATGGAAAGTAGGTAGTTATAAATACCAAAATCTTTTATGGGTAGTAGGTTAGCAAAGGCAATTGAGATTAAAAAGGAAGTTAAAATACCACCAAGATTTTCACTAATACGCCAACTACCACTCTTGGCTAAATATTTTAAATCTAATTTGGCGGTTTTTCTGCTAAATTTATTTAATCGATGGATTATTTTCCTGAGAGTCTTTTTCATAAAAATTAATATAAACTATTAATATATACAGAGTTATTAAAATACCATAAATTACGTAATTAGCAATACCAGATTGAGAGAAGATATTAATAATTTTTTGTGTTGGTTTTTGGTATAGAAAGATTGCTCCAATTACAACAATAGCTATTACAACACTTCTTTTCTTGCTGCCTATTATTTTTTTAGCGATGCTAAGTAAGGCTAGGGTTGTTTTACGAAGAGAAATGTTTTGAATAACATCACCGTCAATAATTACCTTATTTTTAGTCTTAAAGTAGATTTTAATAATAGCGCTAATGCCTAGGAAGGTAAGTAAGGCTGTTTTGTTAATGCCAACAGAGCTTAAAAAATTATTTGTTAGAACATCAATAATTATCAAAGCTAAAATTAAATAAGCAAATAAATTAAAGTTATGATCATTTACCTCCACAACTTTATTAATTAATTTCTTCATATTTCTTGATTAAAATAAAATAAAAATTGAGAAGATTCTTTTTGAATTTTAAATTCCTTTTTGATATCTTCGGATAGATTTTTAATCAGCTTAGGATGCTTTTCTAATATTATTAGATCAGCATCAATACCTGATAGATGAGATTTTTCATTATTAATACTATCACTTGCTAAGCATTCGCTATAGGATGGGCATTGATAGGTGACATAGAATTTTTGAGGTGAAAATATCCAGCGGCCATAAGTGTGACTAATTTCTTTGCCTATAAATAAAACAACTCTTTCATTATCTTCATCAATATATTTTTTAGCAGCCATGAGTTCTTGGAATTGGTCTTGATATTTTTCCATGCGATCAATATAACTATCTCTTCCTCTAATCATATCTAAAACAACCAATTTTTGGTGGTCGCTAATTTTAATTAACAGCTGAGGCGTTATTAATATAACAAATAAGATGGTTAATAATTTAGAAATAGTGAAAGAGTTTTTTCTAAATAAAAGAATTAAGAAGTGTATAGTGGTTAGGGCTCCGATGGCAAAAGCTGGGTAGATAAATAATTTGAAGCGAAAGGCTTGCCAGCTAGCATAAATAGCAAAATAGGTTAGCTGTAAGGTGTTAAAGATCCATAATAATAAGATGAAGCTACATAATAAAATTATACGAGAGTCCTCTTTTTTGTTGAGAATGGTTTTGATAGCGATAATGATAAAACCGATGATAGCAAGCCATATAATAGCAGTCTCATGCCAAGTCATATAAGAATGGCTAAAAATAGACAAGGGCTTGATGTAGTCCTGGTATCTGTTGATGGTTGTGGGATCGGTAAAACCTAAAATCTTTGTGTAATATAGTAGATAGCGAATAGCAGCTATAACAACAAGAGGTATAGCAAATAATGAAAGAACGGTTAGTCTTTGCTTGATAGGCTTTTTCCCAAATCTTTGAGATATGAATGATAAAATAAAGATTAATATATTTGCTAATCCTAGTGATAAAAGAAAAATAATTAGAGAGGGGGAGTGAATAAGGTAAAAAATAGAAAGAAATATAACGGATAAAATAACTCCTTTCTTCGGTTCATTTTTCCAATCTTGGAGATGATTTAATAATATAAAGCCAAATATGAACAATAATAGGCCTATATTTTGGGGCACGACAGCTGTTGAGGCTAAATAATAATTATTAAAGTGGAATGACAGCATTAACAGAGGGGTTAATAGTCCTAGGGCTGATGATTTAAAAATAGATCTACCTAATTGAGCTCCTATTAAAACAAATAGACCATAAAATAAACAAGATAGAAAAATAATTAAATTTTGATAATTATCTACAGTCTTTTCTACAAAAGGAACAAGTGTAGCTAGTATGTATGAGAATGAGTGTTTATAAACAGAAAAAGGATGAGCGGTTTTAATAAATGCAGGTAGAGGATTCACAAGAAGTGACTCGGCTTGACTAAGCCATAGATATTGATCAGTGGCAGAGTTAAAATACGGCCTGTCCATTGCTTTTATGTTGGATAAAAACAAAGCCATAACAACAACCATTAATATGATGACCGCTATATCATAAGAAGAGATTCGTATAATCTTTTTTAGATTTCTTGGTTTGTGTTTTTGAGATTTAAATAAGATTGCTAATAAGCAAGCGATAAATAGTAAAGATATTAAAGTTATATTTAATGATGAGTTATTGATTAGTTGGCCAGAGAAGCTGCTTATGATGCCGATGCTGAGTTGTGAAAAAAAACCTAGTACGGTTGTATAGGTTAGAAGGAGAGTTAGAGGCAGCTCTTTTTTAGGTATCAAGATGAGACTAAGAAGAAGGCCTGGTATTAAAAAAGTAAAAAGGAAAGACGACATAAAAGTCGCCTCGAAAAAATTATTCATTTAGATTATTTTTATTTCTGAATAGGCTTACCAATAATTTCAACCTCATTTGCTCCAATCCATTGTTTTTCAGAGTGACCTGATAATCTTAACATTGAAGCAACAAAGTTCTCATTAACAGATGTCTCCACCTCTTTAGGAAAGCCACCAAAATCAACAACTTCCCAGTTTTCTCCATCAATAGAGGACTCTAATTTCCAGGAGTCTATATATTCAGGTGTTCGGCCATCATCTCCCCAACTTAAATTAACTTTATTAATGTTATAAATATCAGTTAAGCCAATAGTGTAATCAAAGTCATGATTAGCTGGCGCAGCTCTAGTTTCCTTAGATCCATCTATTAGTTTATCAGCTGTTGTTCCTGCGGTAACACTAAATTCTTCTGATTCATTAACATTACTCTCAATAGATAGCTCATCATTGCCTAGTCTACGATAATAACTGCGATGAATATTAACATCGGAGCCGCAAATAAAATTACTAATTCTTTTATATAAAAAGCCTCTGCTAGTATTATCAGCAAAACAAGACCTCATAAGAGAGGAGGTGGTAAGTACCGAAACAAAGAGAAAAAATATTAATAAACTAACAGTTACCTTAAAACTACCAGAAGATTTTTTAGTCATACTTTTTATTTAAATTTATTCCAATTAATTTTATAAATCTCTGTTTCCCAAGAAGATTTGACACTATAATCATGATAAATCTTTTCATAATAAGATGGAAGGACCTTGCCTGTGTATATCTTTAACTGAGGTGTAATTCTTGGCATATGGTCCCTATCCACCACTAAATAGTCAACTTTATTGTCTTTAAGCCATTGAGTTAGTATATCAATGTCATTAATTTTCCCAGGATAGACAACCTGAAGGTTGGTTCGAGGAGCTTTAAGATCAAAAAGGCCTAATTGGGCAATAGTGGTGTCAGGAAGGTTCATCATCACAATATCGTTGCTAGCTGCCATAGCAATCTTTCCACGAACATTTTCAGCAATCCAACGGCTCATAGTTAGTGCTTCCCGAGGAGTTTTCTCAAGAAAATAGTATTGGGGGTAGAAGTAGGAGACGCTAATGAAACAAAGACCGGTAGTGGCGATAGCTAACAAAACAAGGTTTTGATGGCGTAGATACTTAACCAAGCTTAAAACCCCCGCTGTGATCAAAATAGCGGCTATAGGAAGGATGGGAAAGAGATGGCGAGGAGTGAAATAAACGGCATAGATGGGGGTGAAGCTAATAATCCAAACACCTAATGTTACCAGCAAGCTGGTAAAGCGAGGATCCTTTAAGAATCTCATAACACTCCAAACGAAGAAGATGGAGAAGGGTAAGGTGAGGGCGAGAGCACTGAAGGTTAAGCTACCAAAGCCAAATACGATAAATCTATTAAATATCTCAATAAAACTGTGGGAGCTTAAATATTCAAAGAAAGAGATGTTAGGATAGGCCGCTCCCCAAAGTTGGTTGTATTCATTAACAAAATATTTGCTGTTTTCGCCATAGTAGAAAGGGGAGTCAAAGTTAAGATAGCGTTGATAAAGAAAGGGGAGGGCGGTAATGAAGAAAATAGATATAGCTTGATAAAGGTGATGATATCTAAAGTGAGGCACTTTTTTTCTTAAGAGCCATAGAGTTAGGAGGATGATTAATAAAACAAAAATACCATTGGGTCTGATCCAATAAGAGACGCCGGCTAAAACCGAGGCGGTTATTAGATGGCGAGGATGATGCTTATATCTAATTAGAAAATAGATAATGAATAATAAAAGAAGACTGAAGATGGGTTCGGTAAATAGACCGAGTGAGCCATAGATAGCCCAAAAAAAGCAGGTAAAGATAATTAGGGTGGTAAATACAGCCTTTTTGTTTTGAAATATTTCTTTACTGACTAAGTAAAGAGGAATAATAATTAAGGAGCTAATAAAAGTACTAAAGAAATGAGCATGGATCATCATTTCAAAAATAGATTTATGTTGAATTAGATAGAAGAAGGGGGTGAGTAGAAAGGGCCAGCCAGAGGCATGAGTTCTCATTGGTAGCCAGTTACCTTGTATCATTTCGAGGCTTTTAAGCATGTATATATAGCCATCTACTCTAATCAGCAGAGCACCAGGTGAGTAATGGCTAATAAAAGCCAAATAGGTGAGGCGAGTAGCGATATTAATAGCCACAAAGAGAAATAAGGCCAGGAGAGTATTGTTCTCTAACCAGTTAAATAAAAGATCTACTCCTCGATCTATTTTCTTGAAAATATTAATCATGATGAAGAATAAAAGAATTAGCACTCCAATCAAACTTTCTAAACTCAGAGGCGGTTATTTGAGGATTTTTAGTCAGCCACTCTCTAAAAGCTAGCTGTTCGCCTCTGTTAGGATTGCCGCGAAAAGCAAACCAATCATCAAAGATAATAATAGTGCCATCTTGAACGTAGTCCGTAATGAAATTGAGAACAGGAACAGTGGACTCATAAAGATCGCAATCTATCCAGATAACAGCTGCTTTTTTAATAGGTAGGGATTTTTTAGTTTCATCATTTAAGACTTTATCAAACCAGCCTGGTATAAGTTGAACTTT
Source organism: uncultured Candidatus Saccharibacteria bacterium (assembly GCA_964432405.1). GTDB lineage: Bacteria > Patescibacteriota > Minisyncoccia > UBA6257 > UBA11618 > UBA11618. The sequence continues at coordinate 6,662 of CAYSNH010000001.1, read as the reverse complement.
ATTAAGATCAACCCCTCTTCTTTTTAATATTTTTTTAAACTTTTCCTGAGAACAAAGGAAGTCTCCTTTTGTAAAATTACAAAACCCCTCTTGATCAACTCCCTCGATCTCAGGCAACCCTTCAAAAGAATCAAAAGCATAAAATCTCATATTTTTTAATTTATGAAATTGAGCAATATGATGAGCGCTAGCAAAGCTTCGACCCTGATAGGTACCAAACTCTAAATAGTCACCTTCTATACTATTGCCCAGTATAAAAGCCATAGTTCGATAAAGTAGCTTCTCAAAAGGCATTAAGTGAAAAGCATTACGCCAACGAGCTGCTCTCATGGAGTAGCGGCGACGAGAGAAAAATAGGTTGTAGATAAATAATTTAAAACGTTTCATATTATAACCATTGTGTGAGCGGGCGATCGATCATTTTTTCTAATTCTTTAATTTCTGACTGAAAATATATTTCCAAAGTTTTTTTATCACTATCTAAAAGCTCAGCAGGCTTTTTATTAAGCTTGAATAATAACTGGCTGGTTGCTCGGCCGAGTTTTCTGCTCAACCAATATTTTTTAACAAGACGTATAAAAGATCTGCGATAGATGAATTTTTCTAATAAATTAAAGTGGGGCTTGTAGCTAGGATGAATTTTTTTGTGAAGACTGGGAGGAATAAATTGATCATCAACTCCTAAGAACCTATAAACCAACTGAATATATTGAAGAGGGTTTTGTAGGGAGTCTTCATAGATAAGGAGTAATATCTGTTGAGATGAGAAGTATTTCAAATACTCTTTAATAAAGACGGAGTAGCGGGATTCTTCTATGAGATAAGGGAATTTCTTGATTGCTTCACCAAAACTTAGCGATTGATCAAAAATACCATACCTAAGATCATGTAGGTAGTGAGAGAAGGAGCGATCGATTGGGTTGCGTAGGCAGGCTATTAATTTAGTATTTGGATAGCGCTCATGAATTCTGGAAGCTACAAAAGGGTGGGCGAGATAAAAAACCGAAAACTCCCCTGTTATTTTTTTATCGCTTTCAAGTTTTTTTTCATACCAATCAAAACCTTTAGACCAGGTGGCTGGATCACCAAAAAAATTCAACTCTTTTTCAGCTAAGTTTATTTCTGGATGTTCTAAGAGGCATTGATGGAGCCAGGTGGTTCCAGTCTTCATTGCTCCAAGACCAATGAAATCTGGCTTACTCATGCTTGAAAGTTAATTGTTTGTGACCAAAAAAACTCCAGAACATCACGATGCCGATAGCAATGATTTTGGCAGCCATGTACCAGATATCAGCAAACTCCACTAGGAGGTAGATGATAAGCTGGTTGAGGCCTAATCCCACTATTGCTACGGCAGTAAAGATGCCAAATTGAGAGATTATTCTTTTACTGTAGTTTTTGAAATTGAAATACTTGTTGAGTACATAGTTAACTATCATGCCAGCAGAATAACCAATAATAGCGGAGTGAAAATACCACACATTACCAAACTCAGTGAGAGAGTAGAGGATTGATAAGTCCACTAGCGTAGCGATGCCAGCAAAAATGACGTAATAATAGAATAAACTTAGATTATTTCTTCCAGATGCCTCGTTCATAATATTCCTGTTCTTTACCTACATCATCTATATTATACCGCTGGTTGTCGATAATGCTTCTGGCAGCTAACATGCCCATTTCAAGAGAGTGATCTTGATTGGTGTAACGAAAGCGACCAGGTCGACCGATATAGAATAGATTGGAAAATTGGTTGAGATAGTTTTTGATAATTGATAAGTAATCTTGATAGTTGGTGTCGTAGATAGGATAGACCTTCTCCTGTTTTATCAAATGACAGCCCATTACCTCAGATCTTTGGCAAAAACCCCAAGATTCAAGATATTTCATAGTGAGTGCTAATAACTCCTCTTTAGATTTATTCCAGATATGATCATTTTTGAAACAAAAGAACTCGACAAATAAAGAGGTTTTGCCTAAGGGGCTCATTTTTTGACTAAAGTTTTTCATCTCACTAATGCGACCAAAAGGAATATTGGTTTCTGGAAAATAGATCCATTGGTCACGAGTGACCTGATCTCTATCTAGAGTGATGAATAGATAGACCTGATGGCGATACTTCACTTTATTAGCAGCTTGTTGGATTTCGGCAGGTGGAGCGGGATTAAGGAGTTGAAGAAAGCTTTCGATGGGAATTGATTCTATTAGGTAATCAGGTTCATAGACCTCTTCTATGCCACAATTACTTACCACAACCCTATCGATTCTATTGTTGTTATGATGAATAGCGGTTGGATAGGCTTTGGTGTGGATCTGATGACCCTGATCAATCAACTCCTCTTTTATTTTTTCATAAATAAGACCAGTGCCATATTCTGGATAATAGAAGACATCTACCAAGGTTCTAACCTGTTTAGTCTTAAAGGGTTGGAGTAGGTTCTTGAGAGCGGCTTTGATTAATAATCCGATACTAAGGCCTTTGATCCTTTGCTTGGCCCAATCAGCATGAATAGTGTTAGCTGGTACGCCCCAGATCTTTTCGGTGTAGTTGATCATATTGAAACGACCCAATCCTTTACCAAAGTGAGCGATAATATAATCCTCAAAATTTTTAATAGGTTTTTTGAGTAGCTTGTATTGAATCTGGGCGATGGAGTAGAGGTATATAAAATTAAGGGCTTTGAGAGGGCCGATGTTAGCAAGAGCTTGGAGAGGGCGAACAGGGTAGTCGTAGAACTTGCCGGCGATATATTGGCGGGTTTGACGAGGGACTTCTAGCCACTGTTCCTGAAGGAGTTTGGAGATAAATTTATAGAGATAAGGATTTTTAGAGAAGAAGCGATGAGGGCCATTGTCGGTTCGAAATATAAACTCCCCTTCCTGGAAAATATAAGTTTTAGCTAAACCACCTACTTGGTCGTCTTTTTCAATAACTGCCAAGTTTTTTTTGGCTTGAGCTAGTTCGCTGGCAGCAGCGAGACCGGCTGGACCGGCGCCAATAATTAGAGTTCCTCCTTGTTTATTCAAAATAACAATGGGGTTGATTTAAGTGGTAGTATTATAAACCAATTGGGAGGTAAATTAAAGAGCTTTGTTGATTTGATTAATTTTGAGAGCTTTGTTTTTAGTGAACTGGCCAACTCGAGTTCTTTCTAAGCTGCTAAGATAGCCACCAGTGCCTAAAACCTGGCCGATATCACGAGCAAGAGAGCGAATATATACTCCGGGTCCGGTAACTACTTTTATCTTTATATAAGGGTATTTATAGCTAATAAGAGAGATCTTCTTAATTAAGGCTTTTCGAGATTTCATTTTCACCTCTTTGCCCTTGCGGGCTAACTTATAGGCTTCCTGACCCTTGATTTTGATAGCGCTATAGATTGGAGGAGTTTGGTCGATCTCTCCTTTGAATTTTTTTAAAACATTCTTTACATGAACTAACAGGGGTAGGGTTATATCCTTGGTTTTTTCTTTCTCGCCCTCGTTATCATCGGTAGTGCTGGTCCAACCTAATCTAATAGTGGCTAGATATTCTTTTTCTTTTGCCACGATAACTCCTAGTTGTTTAGTGGCCTCACGACCCACTCCCACTACCAAAACACCCTGCGCTAGAGGGTCGAGAGTTCCTGCGTGACCAACCTTTTTGACGCCAGTTCTTTTCCTGATTTTGGTTAAGATCTGATTAGAGGTCGGTCCTTTAGGTTTATAGACAGCAAATATCTTACTCACTTTTTACTAAACTTAAATCCATGAATAAGGAGAAACCCAGCAAGAATGAACCCCATCCAACTTAACCACATTGGTAGAGCAACGCCGCCAATAATCATTTCCCAGTTATAAATAACACGAAGAAAATGAATAGAGAAAGCGAATGAAAATACAATCGCTGCTGAGAGCGCAAAGGCTTTTTTACCAATCATAGTTACTTAGCAAATTTGTTGTATACTTTGGCCCAGATGTAGCCCATGATCCAAGCGGTGATAACGACGGTAATTAAGACGCTAATGAAGCCACCAAAGCTCATTTCAGGAACAAGGGAGGTGATATCAGCTCCCAAGAATTGAGCGTTAAAGATAAAGGCAAACATTTCAGTTGCAACCATATCGATGACATAAAAGACTATATAAATAACACCGGTGGTGACGGCTAAAGCATTAGCCCAAGCTTTTTCTTTTAACATATATTATTTTATTTATTTTTTTTACCGACCTTTTTTGCAAAAAACTGAGTATATACAATTGGAAGAATCCCCGCGGTATTTAAAACCAGAATAGCAATAAACCATTTTAAATGTCTTTTCTTGGCCGCTTGCCACATACCAATGCCTTTCCAGACCATGCTCCAAACGAGAAGGGGAAGTAGTCTAATTACAGTATCCCCATCCATAGCAGGGGCGGAGAGCAAGGTGTTAAAATCCATATATTTTATTATACCAAACTTTACTTATATAGAGGATTCTTTTCCTCTTTTCCAGCTTCTTTGACTAAATACCTAGCCATAGCATAAAAGACGCTGGAGAGGCGATTATGATAGGCAAGAATGGCAGGTGATAGCTTGCCGTTAGTTGTTTTGTTGAGGTGAACTATTGATAATTCGGTGCGACGAGAAACAGCTCTTAACCAATGGAGCCAAGCTGAAGGACCAGTGGCACCAGGAATGACAAAACCACGAGCAGGCTGAACTTTCTTTTCAAAATAATCAGACCATTCTTCTAGTTTATTAACTTTATCAGGAAGAAAGTTAGGAGAGGGGGATTTAGTTTCAAACATTAAAGAGCCAATATGAGCTTGAATAATGAAAAGATCTTCTTGAATACTATCAAGCATTTCTTTAATAAAGTCGGGAAGAGCTTGAGTTTTAACAAGACCAATCAAACTATTTAACTCATCAAGAACGTTAAGAGTTTCAATCTCAATACAGGATTTATCAACCTTCTTATCACCTCCTAAATTGCTTTCCCCAGTATCGCCTTGGCCGGTGTAGAAGATAGACATGGATTAATTATATGGCAGGGGAAAGAGAATAACAAAACAGCCCCGAAGGGCTGTTGTTTTGAGTTGTTTATTTAGCGAATGTGATATTACAAGGCAGGGTCATTGTCATCGCCATTGCCATCATCATCGTCATTGCCATCGTCATTGCCATCGTCATTGCCATCGTCATTGCCATTGCCATCTGGTTTATCACCGTCATCTCCATTACCATCACCTCCATTGCCATCATCGCCATTGCCATCTGGCTTATCACCGCCACCACCACCTGGTTTATCACCATCACCTGGTTTATCACCATCATCATTTTTATCAGTGCAGCTTGACTTAGTCCACTCGCACTGGTTGTCTTTACCATGCAAGATAGCTGACACACACCTTTTTTCACCTAAGTTTGATAATTTTTCACAACGTTTTTTAAATTTACGATTACCTGAGGTACAAGTACTATGCTTATATGCACAAGATAAATTTTCTTTTTTAGAGGACTTTTCGCACAAAGCTTCCCCCATTTTATCATCAAGATTTTGATTAAGGAAGTCGGAGCATTCCTTAGTTTTTTGGTCGTCATCATCGTCTTGGTCGTCATCTATACAGACGCACATAAAGCGTGACGGAGCTTTTGAATTTTGATTATCTGGTTCTATTAACTTGCATTCTGTTCCTTCACCACAAGCATCTTCGCATCTATCTTCGCCCGCTTCAGCCTGAGTTGGTTGATTGAGTTGTATTTTGCCAGAGGCGACTAAGAGAACAAAAATAACAACAACAATTGAAAAGATTGTCCAAAAGCTATTTTTATTTTTTTTCATTTTATCCATTTTCTAGAAGCTTTTTACACTTACATTTTCCCTCTCCCTTATCAAAATACACTCCTTCACCTTTGCAGAACTTTGCTTTAGGATTTTCAGGCTCTCTATCTATGCACTTACTTGTCCATTTGCAAGCACCATAATACTCACAATTCCTTTTGCCTTTAAATTTTCCACCACCATCACTGCTAAAACTTAAACAATATTGCTTAAAACCTTTATGAATTCTATAATTGCCTTTACAGGTTGTTCCATTCCAGCTACAAGATGGATGATTTCCTTGAAGAAGCTTGCAACGCTCCTCCTTCCTTACTTTTGGTAGCCTATCTTCATTAGTTGAGCACTTTATACTTTTCCCAACTTCACCTATAACAGAACAAGAGCCTTCAGTGGGGCTGAGTTTGCAGTTATAACTTTTTTTGCAACTCTGTTCATCCTGAATATTAGAACAATTTTCAGCTGCTAATGGCTGAGGTCGATACTGAAGAGTACCAGTGACCATTAATAAGATAAGGCCTAAGATAATTAGGCTAAATACCGTCCAAAATAGATTTTTATTTGAAGAATAACCTTTATGACCTACTTTCATTCTTTTAATAATACAAATATTTTTTAGTGATTGAACTATTACTACTAAAAACCATTACCACTGCCACCTGGGCCTGGTTCACCACCATCACCGTCACCTGGGCCTGGTTCACCACCGTCATCATCATCCTTACACCAGGCTTGCACTGCTTTTTTGTCGCAAAGCTTTTGACTACAAGGATATAATAGACACCCCTCAGCATTTCTTTTATCAGAATTGAGATATACGCAACCTTTTTCATGAGTAGCACACTGAGGCGCAGGGCACTGACCA